>ONYS01000195.1 GCA_900322095.1 uncultured Prevotella sp. | reverse complement strand
GTAAACATAATATCACTATGTGTTAAATAATATGAAACATTGAAAGATTTTCGGTAAAATCCTTGTCAGAAAACATAGGAAGCGAACGAACGTGACAACTGTCACGAATGAACGTGACAACTGTCACGAACGAACGTGACACTTGTCAATTGTTTATTTCACAGAAAAAATATAATTTTGCAGCCGGATTTTTGAATTATGCACGACGATACATCATACTCTGATTTTGTGTCTGGCGGGGCGGTCAACGTCTTGCACGAATACAGCGGCTTTGAAAAGATTGCTGATGGGTCCTTTTGTACCCTTTGGCGGGCCAGCAAAGACGGCAGGTGGGTAGTCGTGAAGTCGTTGCAGCCGCAATATCGAGATAGTGCGCAGTATGAGCTGTTACTCAAGAAAGAGTACGACATTCTCTCGATGTTCAACAGCCCTTATGTGGTAAAGGTCTATGACTATTGCAACATTGCGGGCTACGGCAACAGTATCGTGATGGAATGGATTGACGGCGTGACGCTGAAGCAATGGCTTCATGGGCCCGTCACCTCTACTTTTCCCAGTCTTCCAACCCGAAAGGAACGGCAAAGGGTGGCCATGCAGATTGTCGAGGCACTGGCCTATCTCCACTCTCTTCAAGCCGTGCACCGCGACCTGAAGCCTTCCAATATCATGCTGACGCGCAACGGCTGTCAGGTGAAGTTCATCGACTTCGGATTCTCCGATACCGACAGTTTCGCCATCCTCAAGCAGCCCGCAGGCATCCGAGGCTACCTACCACCCGAGCAGGAGCAGAGCGCGGTTACAGATGAGCGCAACGGTATCTACAGCCTCGGCATCATCCTGCGCGAGATGAAGCTGGGGCGGGAGTGGAACTGCGTCATCAACAAGGCGCTCAAGCCCATCGACAGCCGTATCAGCCACGTAACGGATATTCCCCTGATGCTGCGAAAGCAACGGAAAAAGATGCGGACGATGGCAGCCCTGTTGCTGACGGCAGTCATCGTCCTGAGCAGTTTTATGACCTATGAGTATCTGCTGTTACCCCGTCCGCATTATGATGTGGTGACGCGGTTTCAAACTTCTAATATGATTTATGAGTCATGGGGGCAGGGAAAAGTTACGATGCGGCCAGCTTACAAAAACAGTTCGTTCGAGGAAGTGCCAGCCTATGTGGAAAACGAGGGATTCAAATATAGGGTTGACGAGATTACGTTTAATGCTTTCCGCAACGACGACTCCCTGCAAGCCATTGTCATTCCTCATAGACTGCAGCTCATGAAAGGGGCCTTCAGGAATTGTCCTTCTCTGAAAGACATATATTTTAAAGGCGCTCCTCCACATATAGGAAATGAACTTTGGCCAACTACAATCGACGACGTTTTCGACCCTTCCCATTTCTCAACGGTGTGCCTCCACGTGCCTAAAGACCATAGGGCATCATACGAAGAGTCGCCGTGAAGCAGGTTTAAGAAGGTCGTATATTATTAAATGCGAAAGGCATACGCCAAACAATAAAAGCCAGAAAAAATGAGACAATTTATTCTAAACCTGATGCTCATGCTCACAGTCAGCATGGGCGCCAAAGCTCAAAGCTATATGAAAGAGACCAATCAACCAATAGTGGACGTACATGTCCATAACGTACAACCTTCATTTCTCAATGCCCTGCGCAGTCACAACGCATTGATGGACGAGGGCTTCCCCATTCCTGCTTGGGATGTGGAGAGTCAGTTGAAGACTATGACGGATGCAGGTATCGACTGCGCTGTGCTCTCCATGCCTGCGCCCCAGCCTTATTTTGGCGACGGTAAGGAATGCGCTGCCATCATCCGGCAATACAATGAGGAGACGGCCGCACTCTGCCGTGAGCATCCCGACCGTTTCCTTTTCTGTGCCTCGCTGCCGTTGCCCGACGTGAGCCGTTCACTCAAAGAGGCTGTCTATGCCCTCGACACCCTTCACGCCGTGGGCATCAAACTGGCCACCAACAGCCGTGGACAATATCTTGGCGACCCAGCTCTCGACCCGCTCATGCAGCTGCTCAACGACCGTCATGCCGTGGTCATGCTTCATCCCCACAAGCCTGTGCCCGTCAACGACTCGCTGATGAAGACCACGCCCTTGGCACTCTATGAGTATCCGGCTGAGACCACGAGAGCCATCGTCAATTTGCTGGTGCACCGCGTGCCAGAGCGCTATCCCGACATCAAGTTCGTCATCCCCCATTGCGGCTCATTCCTTCCCTTGGCTCTACCCCGCATGAAAGCTGTGTGCCAGGTAGCAGTAAAGGCCGGAAAGATGAAGGCGATAGACTTCGAGGACAGCCTGCGCTCGTTCTATTATGACTTAGCGGGCGGCTTCACGCCTGATGTGCTCCGCACGATGTTGTCCATCACCACCCCCGACCATCTGCTCTATGGCTCCGACTATCCCTACGTCAAGACCGTGAAGCAGGCGAAGGACGACATCCTGAGCGTATTGGGAAGTATGGGCTATGGTGACGAGATGCAGGCGGACATCATGGGCGGCAATGCGCTCAGGCTCTTCACTAAGAGCGAGGAGAAGCCAGCCAACAATCCTGTGCCGACCGCACAAGTGGAGAAACAGCCCATGCAGGTCGACGGCATCATCCGTCTCTCCCGCATCGAGGTCTATCCGGAGTATCTTGATGAGTACATGAAGTTTGCAATGGAGGTGGGTGCCGTGTCGCTCAAGACGGAGCCCGGCGTGCTGACGATGTATGCCGTGGCGGAGAAGGACAATCCTTGCATCATCACCATTCTGGAGACCTACGCCAGCCAGGCAGCCTACCGCAACCATATCCAGTCGGCCCACTTCCAGAAGTATAAGCAGGGCACGCTCAAGATGGTTAAGGACCTGAAGCTCATCGACCAGAGGCCGCTCAACCCCGCCAATCAATTGAAGAACTTTATAAAATAAGTAGGGTGTCCAGTTAGATGTTCCGAAAAACAGAGGCTGAAATCACCCGTTGAGTTGTTAATATAGTGCTCTGATATTTAACGTTTTAAGTAACGA
>ONYS01000115.1 GCA_900322095.1 uncultured Prevotella sp. | reverse complement strand
ATCAATGTTTAATGCTTTCTTGATAATCGATTCCAATTCCTCGGCATCTGTGGAGGTGGAGAGGATGGTGCCGTCGCGGTCGATGAGGTACATGGCACCTCCTGCATTGCCAGCTCCGTTCTTGCGCCACACACCGTTCTCGTCGTTCAGTTCCAACAGGCTCGGCCACGGGTAACCATCCTTTCGTGTAGCATTCTCCATATCCTCACGGTTACGTTCACGGGCTATGGCTATGACAGTGAATCCTTTGTCCTTATACTTCTCATAGACGGGAATCATGGCGATGCTATGCCGACGGCAAGGGCCACACCATGAGGCCCAAAGGTCGATGAGGGCGACCTTACCGCTAATAAGTGAAGAGATGGGAACAAGCTGGCCGTCGATGTTACGAACATTGTAGTCGATATAGGATTTGCCAGGCTGGAAGCGAAACGCCGTAAGAGCTGTGGTTATCTGCCCATGAACGGGATGCCCTTTATAAAGGTTGCATAGCTTTGACTCGTAGAGTGCCACCATTTGCTTATGTGGCGTGGAGTCGAAATTCTGGTATATGCTTGCATGTTTGAGCATTTCGATTGACTGCAACACTTGGTAGTAAGACCATAGCATGGGATGTTGCTCGTAATAGTCTGCCCGGAATGGATAGGCGAGACGGGCTAAGCTGTCACTGCGCTGAAAAAGTTGCCATCCTTCCTCTGTATAGCTCTCACGTTCGTTGTCATAATAGTAGTTCATCACATTGTTGATACTGTCAACGTATGTCTTGGGTAGGCTTTCTCTATCCATGTTTTTGACTATCTGCATGAGCGACAGAAAGTCGGGGTTGAAGTATTTTTCCTTGTGCTCCTCCAACTCGCGGTCTATCCTCTCCATTTCGTTACGGAAACGAACACCCGCAACGCTATCCATTGCCTGATGCAATCGGCCTTCAATACCAGTGCTCTCTATCTTTGGAGCCTTGTCGCCAAAGATTTCTATCCTTACCGTTCCGTTCTCCACGAGGAACCAAGCATAATAGTAACTCGCAGTTTCTACATATTGCTTGTATGGTATAACCTCGTACATTTCGGGAACGTCCGTTTCTATGTCACATTCGAAATGACCATTCACAGCCTTGTGGTGTAGCTGCGGTGCGTCATTGACGCGCAGGTCTGTTCCCATCTTGCAGATGACGACGTCATCGCCCCATTTGTCGTTAATAAACTTGCCCTCGATGTGACATTTTACATGCGCCTGCCCCGTCATTGCGACGAGGACGAGCAGGATGGTGATGATGGTTTTCTTGTTCATATTCATTTCGGTTTTATTTCAGCCTTTCCTTCAGTCTCGTCAATTCGTAGTCGAAGTTGTAGAAGCCTTGCAATTGCAGATCGTCGCGGACACGACGACCGTCTGGAGTGATGGTCTCGTAGTGGGGGATGCCGTTGAAGTGGAAAAGTTCCTGCATACGGGCAAAGCCGTCGTATGTGAGGCAGATGTTTACCTCGTCGGCCAGCCACTCATCGATATATTTGTGGTAAGCTTCGCTACCCTCGGCGGTGCGCTCCTCGGCAATGAAGATGAGCTTTACATCATCGCGCTTGGCAATCTCAGCCCGCTTGTCCTTGCTGCTCTGTATGGCCGAACGACAAGGACCGCAGCCCATTCCCCAGAAGTCGATAAGGAGATACTTGCCGGGATACTTTTCGCAAAGATGTCGGATAAGATCGGCCATCAGGCCATCGGGCAGAGGCGATGAGAGCTCGGTCTGCGCCATCTTGTGGGCATAGAACTGCTCAGCCTTCTGGTGGACGTAGGGGTGGGCAAATGTGGAAAGATAGAGAGGCATCATATTGCTGGGTGTCCTCATGCTGGCTACGCTTTCCTCTCGTTCTGCAACCGTTTTTGTCGTGTCGGCGAGGATGCGGGGAATGACATCCTCGTTGTTGCGCCAGTAATTGAAACCGCTTAGCATATCTTTGTATGCGCAAAGTTGTGCCATCAGATTGTCGTGTTCGCTACCCATGAGTTCTTTCAATGCAGTGTAACCTCCAGCAAGCTCTTTCTTCTCGTTTTCGACATTAGCCACAACACCGCCATTTTCGTCCTCAATGTCTTTGTATTTGCCGATGCGAACGGGCTGTGCGAACTGCATGCGGTTGAGCAGATGGGAATAGTCGCTGCTGACAAAGAGCAGGGGATTGTCAAAGTCGATGCGCCGCAGCTGGTAGTAGTTCTTATAGTCGAAAAGCTTCTGCCACTCCACGCTGTCGAGAATTTCAGTATGGTACGCGCCATCGCGCACCTCCTGTTTCATCAGGGCAAACTCGCGGTTCATAGCGTAGGACATGTAGCTCTCTGCAAAACTCGTCTGCATGTCGGCCAAAGCCAAATGCATTTCCATCGGTGTGTAGTGTTCACGTCGGCTCACGGTTTGCAGACAGTACATCGCGTTCTGCCACACCTTGTCGGCCAGGGTGTTTGCCTCGTCGAACTTGCCTTTGCAACGGCTCAAGGGGATAAGGACATCGGTAATCGAACCGCTGGTGCGGAGCCACCTTTCAACGTCGCGACTGCTACCGTTGTTATAGACACAGACGTACCTGCCATTATCATCCTTGCGCACGGTGATGTCGATGGTCTCGCCGGGACGTGCATAGAATGGCATTTCACTGAAACCAACCTTCGACTCCATCGTATAGAACGTTTGGCAAACGGGGTAGCTGGCCTGGAACTTCTTGCAGAACGTACCGTCGTCAGCGATGTCGAGCACCAGCGTCGCATCGTCCTTCTCGAAAACATCCTCGAAGTAACATTCCATCGACGTGAATCCGAATTGCTCGGCATTGTAGGCTTCAATGCGGCCTTTCACCGTGATGGTGTCGGTCTTGAACCAGTCCTCGGGTACCGCCCACGGATTAGCCTCAGTCAATTCCTGCATCGTAGGTACTTTCAGTTTTGCCTTCTTATCGTGGATGCCTAACAATTTGAATGCTCTGGTTCCGTCGCCCTCGATGAAGTCGAATATCTGTATCTTCTTCAGTAATGGCGCGAAATGCATGGTAAACTCGGTGATTCCACTCTCTGGTAGAGCGCAACGGGTAGCGGTTGCCGTCCTCGTCCATGAGATAGGATGATGAGACAAATTGGAAACTCTGTCCCTTGGAGTACTCCATTGTGAAATGTACGGTTGTCGCTGTGTCTCTGAAGATAACTTCGCGGGCTTTCAGTTCGCCGCTCGACACATTTACGCAGGCCATTGCCACGGGGTTCTTGATGGTCTTGAATGTCTTTGCCTGCCCCGTCATTGCGACGAGGGCAAACAGGATGGTGATGATGATTTTCTTGTTCATAACTGGTTATTTAACTGAAATGTTACGGATAACAAAAGCACCCTCGCCGTCGCCTTCCTTGAAGTCGAAGATTTCGGGAATTGTCTCGAACGGTTCGAAGGTTAGCGTGAAGTTGCTGTAGTACATATCTCCCATGATGCCCTCCGTAGCTGAGGACGCTTTCACCTGGGGATAACTGTTCTCATCGAGCTTGATGCCGTCGGCAGTTGTCACCTTGTATTTCTTACCATTTGCTATGATGTAGGAATCACCGACAATGCGGAACCAGTAGTCTTTCTTCCCATAGTAGCGAAAAGCAACGGTCGTACTTTCAGAACTGACATCTATATGGCGGACTGCCAATGACAGGTTGGCGCTGTTGTCCTGCTTGGGGCCACTGATGGCCTCGGCCATTCCTAAGAACCAGCCTATGCCGTAACCTACATTCTTCCAAAGGATACGACCGTCAGGCGACAGGAGTACATAGTATGGTATGGCGTCTTGGTCGCAATAGTGGCTTTCAACGCCTCCCTTGCCCATCTTTCCGTCGCTCCAGTTCTTCCATATAATCTTTTTGCTCCAGTCGTTCTCTTTCCATGCTGAGGTGTTGTCTTGATTGATGCCAATGATTTCCAGTCTATCTTTCATCCATGCATAGATCTCTCGCATTTCCGGCTCTGCCATGCGGCATGGGCCACAGCCAAGGCTCCAGAAGTCGAGCAGTACATAGCGGCCATCCGCGAAGGCCTCTGAAAGACGATGCGTGTTGCCTTGCATATCGAAGAGTTCGGCATCAACAAACTCTTCCCCCACCTGCTGAACATGTGCAGGATAGACGAATGCATGTATCATTGCAAGTTCCTTCTCAAATCCCTTCGGAGCACGTGCTGCTGTAGATGCTTCCAACTCTTTGAGTTGTTGCATATAGGGGAAATCGTTCATGTTCTTTGCCATACGTGCTACTCCCTCCAACTTAGTCAGCGATGCGGCATCTACGGGCAACGACGGCAGAATGTCCATTGTCTGTTTGAGGATTTTCATATGGACAGGCAGCATCTTGTTCCAGGAAGCGTCATCCAAATCAATTAGCAGGTATTCTCTGATGGCATCGCTGTTATGTTCCATAATCCTGTTGATGGTCTGTTGCTCTGGCACCGGGCTATCCACTTTCCATAAAGGATGGAGGCAGTCCGTACCCGTCAGGCTTACAGTAACACCAGGACTTAGAAAGAGCGTTGACAAGTAGTTGGGACAGCCTTTACCCCAGAGGAACAAAGAACTCTTAGTGAGCTTCTCCACGGGAACACTAAGCATGAAGCGTCCACCGAAGACGGTGTCTGATGCCACACTCACATTGTCGACATAAATGTTTACTACCGTGCTGTCTTCCAACGCGGGTGAATAGCCCTTGACGATTGCAGTCTTTTGGGGCTGTGCCTGCCCCATAATTGCGACGAGGGCGAGCAGGACGGTGATGATGGTTTTCTTGTTCATTGTTCAGCTTTCCTTTTATGATGTTATGATAATAGCGTGCTACAGCGGTATCGCGCGAGCGGTATTGTCGCTGAATATCGCTCCGATGACGTAGTAATGGGGCGAGTGCTTGAAATATTCACTTTCCATGATGTTCTCTTCCGTCAGTTCCTTCTCTCCGCAGAAACGACATATCTTATAATTGGAATCCCACCAGAAAGAACCATAAAGGGCAAGGGGAATGAAAGTGTTAGGTCGTAACGCTGAAACCCGGATTGGAACCTTTTCGTAGAGGTAAAAAGTTTCTGGCGCATCGGGGACGGGTTTGAGCACCAAATCCCTTGCCAAGCCATTACGGCTGTCGGGACGTACATAGACAGTTACCATTGAGTCCGATTGTACCGATTGTCTGGGAGAGAAGCCAATGGATAAGTTTTTAGCCATATTAAGTCTCTGCCCTTTCATTTCGCTTACCATGCCCAGTTGGTTATACTCTCGGATGACGAGGATGATGTGTGAAGCAGAATCCTGCAAAGAGGAAATGTCGTAGGTCAGCACTGCGTCGTCTTGCGTTTTCTTCTGTTCCGTAGCATACTTAGGCTTGGTTTCAGCACTCTTGGTTTCGTTTCCATGACCTTTCAGTACTATACTGACAGACAATATCGCCACAAGGGCGAGGAGGATGGTGATGATGGTCTGCTTGTTCATATTCGTTTCGTTTAATTGTCTGCAAATTTAGATATGAAATAATATGTAGGTTAGCCCTCGGCAAAGCGGTAAACTGCATGCCGAGGGTGAAAGTCTAAAACTATTTTTAGAATTTTATGGTCATGGGATGGGTAATACTGCATCCCATGCTGGAAAATGGATAGAATTATGAACATATCATTATTCCAATTTGCCAAGTACAGAGTTAAGCTCTTCTACATTACGAGGGCAGGCCACGATAGTTCCTTTTGCATCAATGACAATCAGTTCAGGATAGGAACGGATGCCGTAGGCAGCAAGTGCGTTTCGCGGGTTGGTGTCTGGATTGGGCATCAACTGCGGCCACGGTAGCCCGCGCTGCTTTACTTCCTCTCGCCATCCTTGCACACCGAAACTGAAGGCCAAGGTGACGAACTCCACACCGCGAGGATGGTAAGTATCGTAAAGCGTCTTCATGGACGGATGGATTTCATATCCATAACCGCCAAGACCATGCCAGAAATGCAGGACGACATATCCCTTGCCGATATATTCGCTTAACTGATGTGGACGGCCTTTCGTGTCCACCAATTCGAGGTTGGTGTAAGGAGTGCCAGGCTTGCGCTTCTCCAGTCCTTCCACGTATTCGCGCATCGGTGCCAGGAGAATGTGGTGCGAGTAGGCATAGTTGTCACTGAGGTAAGGCTTCAGTTCCTCGTAGCTCATTTCCGTATAGACCTGACTGAGCGCATAGGCTGAGATGATATTGTCACGGTTTTCACGTACAGCCTTGAGAAGCCGCTCGCCGCGCTGGCGGTTGATTTCCGTTTTTTTCTGAATGTCGGTCTCATGGAGTTCGGCCAGGCGTTCGCGTTCTACTTCCTGCAGGAAATCGTTAACCTTTTGGCTGGTCTTGCCTCCTTTTACTGTCAGGTGCTCCATGTCCGCAATGATAGGGTTACCATCGGAACAGAAGAAAACAGCATCACGGTCGTCAAGGTAGATCTTACAAATCTCGTTCTTGGGCAACTGACAGGTGAAAGAGAACTTGCCATCGATTACTGTGCATGTCCCCATAGGCTCCGAAGTTACATTACGCCTTACGGAAATCTTCTTCCCTGTCAATGGTGCCGTACCGGATATCTGGCACTCCACCATCTCCTTTCCCACCATTTCATTCATCAGCATACTGTTATAGACAATGGTCTTCGATACCTGCGTGGTGGTGATCTCTGAAGCAACGAATGGCGCATGTGTGACATCTGTATTTCTGTCACCCTCATATAATTCGCTCTTCTTGTAAATCATGTAGCAGGAATAGGCCAGGATGCTCTTCAGGTTTTCATTCTTTTCGTTATCAACTAACGGCTGGATATTGCTCAACGCGTCGAAATACTGCTCTTTGGTCAGTTTGCCATTAAATGCGTTACACGTCTTGTTGAGCACCACCCCTGCTGCCGTTTTACCTTGCGGGGTCTCGCGCTGGAATATCTCACAGGTGCGTTTCACCTTGGCCATGAACTCTTCGACAGACATGGCATCAGCCGGGGCGTTATACTGCAACCCCGCAACAAAGGTGCCTGACGCGCTGGGTCGTTTATAGTGGGCGATATAAGGTCTGTCGTCCATTTTCCATCCGCTGATTTCGTATATCATCCCGTCCATCAGGAATGTATCGCCGATTTTCTTGTCTTGGTCAACGGTCTGGTCCCACATCAGCAGTAGGACATATATCCTACCGTCTGCCTCTTCAAAGGAAATCAGGCGGATATTCTTGTTGAGGTCGAATGTCACAGCATGTATCATCGGATGTTGGGCGTCTGTCATCAACTGGAACTTAACGCCCGACAGAGGTGAGTCGCCGTCGCTGGCGTCATGGAAATAAACGGTCTTGGCATTCACGGCCTCACCTCTGAAAGCCTGCTCCAAATCCAGCATTCGGGGCGTAAACAACGGACCGTAGTATTTGCTGTCCAACTCCTCACCAATAGCAAACTGTTGGGCAAACTGATAAACATTCAGTCCGTCTTTTGAGAAACCGAGTCGATGCACGCCGTACTCTTTCGATTCCACGAAAGCATTCAGCTTTTCCCTGATGTTGCTGGAGCGGGACGTCTGTGCGCTGCATGCAATAGCAATCAGCACTACTGCAATGGTTATGAAAAGTCTATTCTTCATCTTCTTCTGTTTTTACGTTATACATGTTGTCTGCCGTCTGGGGTCGGCCCTCCTTGTCGAGGGTGTGCAGGATATAGCTGTTGACAATGCGCTGCAGTCGCTCGTCAGCACGTATAACCTTGTTCATCCGCTCTATGTAAAGGCTCTCATCCACTTGGGCCAGTTCGCGTTCTATTTTGTCAATATAGTAATCCAGGCTATCGGTAGCTGGAATGGTTGTAGAAACCTTATGAGCAATGACTGTTGCTGTGCGACGCTGATTGGCTGCTCTGGCTTTATCCGTGACAGGCTTCTCCTGGGCAATCATTGGCTTTGGTTCCTTTATTTCAGCTTTTAACGAACTGTCCTTTTGCTCTATCTGCTGCGTCACCAGTGATTGCACTTGTTGTGGATCTACATTATTATTACGGTGAAGCGTCAGCAACAACAGGACACTGGCAGCTGCGGCTATTGCCGATGCGATGTAGAGCCTGATACGTCTTGCGGGCTTAGGCTGCTCAGTGGGTAAGTCTGGCAGACTGTCCATGATGCGGTCGGTCAGTTCGTCAGGGTTGCTGACGTCGGGCTGCTGTGCCTGCAATCGGCTCAATATTTCATCAATCTTCATCATATCCTAAATCCTTTAGTCGTTTACGTATTGTCTGGCGGGCTACATAGAGATTGCTCTTTATCTGTCGGGCATCCATGCCGGTTATCTGTTCTGCTTCTTCAGACGAGAGACCTTCCAATTGGCAGAGGGTGAACACCAGCCGTTGCTTCTCGCTCAGTCCTTCAGCCAGTGTCCTTACGATGGCTATCCATTCGTCGTTTTCTAGTTTGCGCTGTGTGTCGTCGCCCGAAGCAAAGCGGTGTAGCACTGTCTGGTCTTCCGGCTGCATGGTGGACACTTTTTCAGCCTTCATGCGATTGAGACACAGACGTGAGGCTATTGTGTAGAGCCATGAGGTAAAGGGCTGCTGGGGATTGTAGCTTCTGATAGCCAGCCAAGCTCGGACAAACGTATCCTGCACCACGTCTTTCGCCTCTTCCTCGTCGGCCAGCATCTTCAGCGCAAGCGAGAACAACATGCGCTGATAGGTCTGTACCACCCATCGGAAAGCGGCCTTGTCGCCGCCCTGGCATCGTGTGAGTATTTCGTCCTCTATCTGTATCATCTTTTGTAGGGCCTTCTATTATAGTATACAACTAAAACGGGCAAAAGTCGAAAAGAAGAGCCGTTAATTTTCTATTCTACCTTCAGTTTCTCCTTTCCTTTGTACTTCGTCATGTCGCTGACCACGACCTGCTCGCCAGATTCCAGGCCGCTGATGACCTCAATGTAGTCGTAGTTGCACTCGCCGAGGCGGACTTGGCGGGGATGGAGCATGTTGCCGTCGAGGACAAAGAGGGTGTAGTCGCCGGGGCCGCTGTAGAAGGAACCGTTGCGGATGCGGAGCACGTCGTCCTTGATGCTGGTGATGACGAACACTTCCGTTCTGAGGCCGGAGCGGAGGCGCGGGTGCGACATGTTGTCGGGCACGACGGTGAAGGTGATGGCACCGCTCTGGCTCAGGGGCGTGACGGTGTTGATGATGCCCGTGAGGCGCTCCTTGCCGATGCGCAGAATGACGGCACCGCCGACGCGGACGCGCTCGCTGTGGCTGTCGGAGATTTCACACTCGGCCTTGAAGTGGCTTAGGTCGCTGACCACGGCGATTTTCTGACCGGCGCCGATGGTGCTGCCCACCTCGCTGTTGATATAGGTGAGCGTGGCACGGCGGGGCGAGCGTATCTTGGCATCGTCGAGGGTGCGGCGCTTCTCGTCGAGTCCCTTCTCGAAGATGCCGTTCTGTAGTTGCTGCATACGGAGGTCGGCCTGCCGCACACGCTGCTCGTTCTGGTACTGCTGTCGCAGTTGCGAGAGTTGCATCTGGGCGGTCTTTAAGGTTGTCTCGGCCTGGCGCACACGGTCGCGGGTGCCGGAGCCGAGGCTGTCTAAGTAGAGTTCGTTGCGCAGTTGGGCTTCGAGTTGCGAGAGTTCCATCTCCTTCACCTCAATCTGCATGCGGCGGTCGGAGAGTTGCGTCTCTACGTTGGCCTTCAGTTGGGCGGTCTGTTGGCGGCGTATCTCGCGCTCGTCGAGGGCCTTGGAGTAGTCGGTCTCAGCGGATTGCAAATCGAGGCGCAGCAGGGGCGTGCCGACGTCCACGCTGTCGCCGCTGTGGGCATAGACCTCGAGAATCTTCGAGCTGATGGGCGACACGATGATTTCCTCGAAGGCGGGCACGATGCGCCCCGTGGCCGAGACGCTGACGTCGATGGTGCCGCGGTCCACCTCGGAGATGATGAGTGCCTTGCGGTCGAGGGTCGGAATCATCTGCGTGCCGAGCCAGGCACCTGCGCCGAGCACCGCTACCACGATGGCAACGGCCACGGCGGTGCGACGGAGTTTGCGCCGGCGTTGTTCACTGACAGGAATCGCCCTGTCCATCGTCTGATTGTCGTTCTTCATTTTGATGTTTCATTTTTTCGTTATAACGATATAACGTTATTTCGATGTTACGCGTCATTTTATTATCTTCTCGAA
Source organism: uncultured Prevotella sp. (assembly GCA_900322095.1). GTDB lineage: Bacteria > Bacteroidota > Bacteroidia > Bacteroidales > Bacteroidaceae > Prevotella. Next base: position 4,285 of record ONYS01000115.1, on the reverse strand, counting down.
ATCTTCACTCAGTTCGCAGCCGCGCTCGAAGTCCCAGAGGGCGATGCTGCGGAGCTGATAGTAATAGTACCAGTAATTGAAGAGCTGCTGGATGCGGTTCTGGCGGGCCTGGTCCTTGGCGGTCTGGGCGCTGGAGAGTTCGAGGGTGGAGATGCTGCCTATCTTGAACGTCTCAACGTTGGTGTGGTAGCGGCGGCGGGCGATGGTGTCGGCCTCGCAGGCGATGCGCAGTTGCTCGGCCTGGTTGTTGAACTGCTCGGTCAGGATGAAGATGTCCTGGCGGAAGTCCTGTGACTGCTGGCGCAGCTGGCCCTGGATGATGTCACGGTTCGACTCGGCCATGCGGCGCTGTCCCTTGCGCTTGCCCCAGTCGAGGAGTGGTACGGTGATACCCACTTGTACCACCTCGTTGCTCAGCAGATGGCGGTAGGCGCTGCTCATGTTCTCGCCCGTGCCGGTGTAGCCGAGCTGGGCGTAGAGGTTGATGCTCTGGCGGTTGGCGCGGGCCGAAGCCACGGCATAGTCGGCCTCCATCTGGCGACGGCGCATGGTGGTGGCGAGGGCGTTGTTCTGGAGGGCGTGGGCAAGGACGTCCTCATAGTCGAGGTGGAGACCCAAGACCGACGCTTCGGGAACGGTGGCGGCGATGGGGGCTTCCACGTCGAGGAACGAGCGGAGGGCGAACTGGCGGGCCTGGCGGGTGCTCTCGCTGTTGGTCAGGGCACTGCGGGCGGTGAGCACGTCGAGGCGCAGTTGCAGCACGTCGTTCTCGCTGATGGTGCCCATGCGGCGCTTGGCCTGTGCCACCTCATAGAGTTTCTCGGCGGTCTGCAGGTTCTGGCGGGCGATGTTCACCTGTTCACCGGCCAGCAGCAGACCAAAATAGAGGCTGATGGCCTGCATAGCCACCTGCTCGGTCTCGGTGAGGAAGCGCGCCTGTGCCTCACGGTAGCGCAGCGGCTCGATGCGGCGGTTCCACTTCAGGTGGTTCACGCTGAAGAGCGGCTGTGAGAGGGTGACGGCCACGGGCAGCGACATGAACTGATTGCCCGACCCGCCGCTGCCCGACTGGTGCAGATAGTCGAGCGACGACTCTACGCTGAGCGTGCCGCCCGTGGGCCACAGCTTCTGCGTGATATTCACCGCGCCGTCCAGTCCAAGGTAGTCGTTGCGCACGAACGACAGCGAGCCGTCGGCCTGCTGGTACGAGCTGTAGCGCTTGTTCCACGACGGCGCCGTGCCCGACAGCGACACCTCCGGCAGCAAGTCGGCCCGGTAGCTGCGCCACTGCCAGTAGGCCGAGCGCAGTTCGCCGAGGGCCACGGCTGCGTCGATGCTCTGGCGTCTCGCCATTGCGATGCAGTCGTCGAGGGAGAGGCGGAGGGTGTCCGTCTGCGCCAAGACAGCGAGGGGCAACCAAGCGAGGAAGAACGCGAAAACTCTATTCATGATGTAAGGCTTCTACGGGACGTTTGTACATGGCGCGGAACGTGGGGACGACCATGCCGAGGGTGACGATGATCAATAGCAGCACGTACTGGATGGCGCAGACAATGAGGAAGTGCAGCCAGAAGGTCGACACCCAGTCGGTTTCGCGTAAGGATACAGCGCGGGCACTGCCGTCAGCCAGACCTATATTGACGGCGAACTGCAGCCAGATAAGCTGCCCGACGATGCAGGCCAGGAGGGTGAGTAGTGCACCCTCGCCCCAAATCATCCAAAACAGGTGGCGGCGCTTGGCTCCGAAACTGCGCATGATGCCAATGTCCTCGGTGCGCTTGCGGATCTGTAGCCAGAAGGTGCCGAGCGTGCCGAGCACGACGTTGAGGGCGAAGAGCAGGCCGAGGGTGCTGAGGAGCGTGATGATGATGTACTGGTCGGAGATACGCACGTTTTTCGCCTGATAGTCGTTGTAGGTGTGGAGCCAAGCTGAGCATCCAAGGCGTATTATCGCCGAAGGACACTATAGGGGAAAACGCAATGTAGTGGTGACGCTCGTGGGGCGCGGGCTTCACGTCCTCTACTACGCCAAAGACGGTGTGGCGCGTCACGATTTCTGCGCCATTATCGTCGGTGCCATTGACTTCTATCAATCTACGACCGATGGCTTCGGTGGTGCCGAAGAGTTGGATGGCAAGGCTACGGGTGATGATGACGCCGTCCTGGGGACACTCTGCCGACAGCGTTTCCAGGGTTGGACTGCCCTCGACGGCGGTCATGCCCAGCGTCTCGAAATAGCATTGGTTCAGCGTAAAGAACTCGGTGTAGGCCGAGCAGGTCTTGGTGGTGTCGGCCTCCGGTGCCATGGCGTGATGGTTCCACATACCCTCTCCGTCGCCGACAAATTCCCGGGTGAGACATACCGACTGCACTTCGGGCAGGGCACGCACCTCATCGCGGAAGGCATAGAGGCTCGACATTACTTTGAGGGCTTCGCGCTCGAAGGGTTTCAGCCGAACGGTGTCGGCGTATGCTTCGGCCTCGGCGGTGACGTTCTCGGCGGTGAGCGGCGTTATTCTTCCCGTCTTTCCCACGAGCAGGTGCTCCTTCTCAAACTCACCGTCGGCGTGGCAAAAGTAATTGCTATATGTCCAAACGGTGATGTTGTCAATCAGGTAGAAACTGAGGCCGGCGATGAGGGCGATTTCGGCGAACACGAAGCCGTTCTGGCGGCGGTGCGCCCAAAAATTCTTGAGTATCATGGGGCGTTATCTTTTTTGGTTGAGAGATTCGACGATAGGTTTACGGAGCGAGTGCCACGCGGGGATAAGTGCGGCCATGAGGTTGAGCAACACGCAGCAGACGAACACGATGAGGAAGAGCGTGGGCGTGAAAAACATCTGGAACTGCATGCCTGTGTCCACTACGCTCTGGTCGGCAGAGACGAACATCTGCAGGAAAATCTTGTTGTCGCTGATGGCCGACACGAAGAGGGCCGACAGTATCCAGCCGACGATGCCGCCGAGGAGCGTCAGCACGAGGTTCTCGCTGATGACCTCATTCAAGAGCGTGCGCCGCTTGGCACCGAAGGCCTTGCGGATGCCCATCTCGGCGCGACGGGCCTCCATGCGGTTGCTGACCAAGCCGCTTAAGTTGATGGCGGGCAGGAAGAGGAACAGCAACATGAGGATGGCGGGCGGCATCAGGTTCATGGTCTCCAATGCTAGCCCCTGGTCGTCGGCTCCGTCGGGCCTGAAGAAATTGATCTGGTGGAAGAAGTGCGTGCGCGCCATCACCGCCCATTCCACCTTCTTACCCAACTGCGAACTGATGATGGCGCTGTATTGCTGACGGAGCGGCTCCAGCTCGGCGTTGAAGTCCTTCAGCGCGTAGCCTTCGCGGAGTAGGATTCGGACACTGAGGTTACCTTCGTATGTCACGTCCACGTAGTTGTCACCATTGCGCAGGGGATTACGATTGTTGGGGTAAAGATCCATCCCTTCGACCATGTACGGCAAATAGATGTCGGCAGTGGCATCCTCCAGAAATGCGCTCACAGCCTTGACCACGCCTACGACGCGGAAGGGCTTACCGTTGACTCTGACCGTTGCGCCTGTGGACGTGCCCGTCCGCTCGGCCACTTTGTCGGTGACGACGCACACGCGCTCGCCCTCGTCCGACTCCTTCTTGGAGAATGGCCGCCCGTCGATGAAGTCGAGGTCGTAGAAGCGGAAGAAGTCGTGGTCGGTGGCAATGGCCGAGACTCGCGGGGCTTCATACTGTCCCTGTCCCAGCTGCGCTTCGCTTTCGATGGTGTAATTGTTTTGGTAGGCGGGGATGATGCCCGTCGCCGCCTCCACGCACTTCATCCTGCGGTAGCAAGAGTCGAGCGCCATTGACGAGAGTCCTTGATGATAGGGAACGTCATCAGACTTCTCACCAGGAATAAACCGGTTAGAAACGTAGAGCGTGCGTGAGCGGTTCACCTCCGGCGGTATGTCTGCCAACAGCATATTGAACACGATGGCAATGACCATGGCCGAGGCGATGGCCACCGCCGTGCCCGCGATGTAGATGGCGGAGAAAAGCTTGTCCTCGCGGATGAGCGCAAAGGCATGTCGTATGATCTTAATCATCCGTGTAATCCGTTTAATCTGTGGTCAAAATAAATTCGTGCAATTCGCGTAATTCGTTGTTTCACATAATCTGCCGTCCGTCTAGGAACTTGATGATGCGGTCGGTCTGCGCGGCCTGCTGCTCGTTGTGGGTCACCATGACGATGGTGCGGCCGTCCTCGCGGTTCAGGCGGTGGAGCAGTTCCATGATCTCCGCACCCATCTTCGAG
>ONYS01000192.1 GCA_900322095.1 uncultured Prevotella sp. | reverse complement strand
ACGGTAGGAGTGGCTTTCGCTGCCATCCACATTGTGCGTATGGTCAGCCATTCCAAGCCACAAGCAATGCAGGCAGAACAAACCATATCTGCCAAGCCTGCTTCGACATTACCAACAGACACCATCAAAACAGATACGACAACCAGTACAAAGCCCATTGTTTTCGACAATGTTGCATTGGATAAGATGCTGCCGCAGATAGCTGCTTATTATCATAAAGGGGTAGATTTCCAGAATGCCGATGCCCGCCAACTCCGTTTCTATTTCGTGTGGAAGCAGAACGAGACGCTTGAAGTCGTTCTGCATCGGCTAAACCTCTTCGAGAGCATCACCATAGAACTGAAGGACAACAAAATAGTAGTGGAATAAGCCATGAGAAGAATCATTTTTACTTTCATCTGCTGTATGCTATTCATGGCGGCAACAGCTCAGCGTATTACACGCAAATATAATAATGTGTCGCTCAGCGAGGCTCTGCGCCAGTTGAATGAGCAAAGCGAAGAATACACCATCAGTTTCCTCTACAACGAGTTGGAGGACTTCCGCATCACGACATCAGTACATCACAAGACCATTCCCGAAGCCATCCGCCAGATGATAGGTTTCTATCCCATCCGCATGACTATTGAGCCGGGGATTGCAAATCCCAGCCAACAGGAAATCATCGTGGAATGCCCACAGAAATCCGCCCCCCGATACAAGGGCACCATTATTGACACCGACGGCCAGCCCGTAGCCTACGCCAACATCGCCCTGCTTTCGCCACATGACTCTACACTCATCACTGGCGGAGTTTCTAATGAAAGCGGTCTCTTCGTCATCCCTTGTGAACAATTTCCCGTCCTCGCCCGTATATCCTACGTCGGCTACAAGACGATTTACAAGCAATGCAACAATACGGAACTTGGCACAATACGGATACAATCAGAGACGCAAACGCTGAAAGGGGTAACTGTTAAAGGCCAAAGGCTTTTATATACCGCAACAGACAATGGATTAAAGGTCACCGTGCAGGGAACGCCATTAGAACAATTCGGCTCTGTTACGGATATGCTCACTCACCTGCCATTGATGATGAGCAATGGCGAGATTGCAGGTCACGGCAAACCAGAAGTCTATATCAACAATAAAAAGGTGCGCAATGAGGATGAGTTGAATCGCCTCCGTGCCGACGAGATCCTGTCAGCTGAGATAATTACAAACCCTGGCGTAGAATATGGGGCAGAAGTCACCTCCGTCATCCGCCTTAAGACCATCCGCAAGACGGGCGAGGGCTGGAGCGGCAACTTCTCCACTGCCTACCGCCAAGGCAAGGAATACTATGCTAACGGCAACGCAGCCCTGAACTATCGCACTCGCAGCGGTATGGACTTCTTCGCTCGAGGGTATCTGACAAGCAATAACCAATACATCACCGCCACTGCCGCCGACCAACTACTGGCCTCTAGTACGTGGGACTTCAAGAAAGATGCTACCTATCTCAACCGCTACAACTACTACTTTGCCGACCTCGGCTGGAACTGGGAGATATCCGAGAAACATTCTCTCGGACTGACCTACACCGCCAACAACTATATCACCGATGCGACAGGTAGTCAAGAGACCGACGAGGAGGTGTGGCGTGACAGCCATTTCCATGAAGCGGAGACCAACAAGACGGTCACCTCGCTAAAGCCCCGGATGGAGCATGCCGTGAATGCCTACTACATCGGCGAAATTGGCAAGTGGAAACTGGACTTCAGTGCCGACTACTACGGCGGACATTCCGAGAGTGAAATGGAAGGTGGCACCGTTGGCGAGAAGGGAGTCTGCAGCAAGACGCTGACCAAGAACAACCTGCTGGCAGAAAAACTCGTCGTTACTGCTCCCATCCCCACAGGCTTCCTGACCTTCGGCGAGGAAGTGTCAGGAGTGGACCGCAAAAGCGACTTTACCCAGAGCGGTTTCTCTGCCGACAACAGCGTACATCAACAGGCCTTGACGTGGTCACTGTTCGCCAACTATGCCCTGCAAATGAAGAAGTTCAGTCTTAATGCTGGATTGCGCTGGCAGAACGAGCACAATGACTACGAAACCAATGGCCGTAAAGATGCCGAGCAGAGCCCAGATTACCATGTGCTTATCCCTCGCCTCTCGCTGACCTACCGCACGAAGCAATGGACGCACACCTTCAGTTATCAGTGTACCCGCAACAATCCGCCTTATTCAATACTCAGCACAGCCATCCACTATCGCAGCAAATACGAGTACAGTACAGGTAATGCTTATCTCCAGCCACAGACAACACACAGTCTGTCGTGGACCTCGCAGTGGAAGTGGCTTTACATCCAGCCCTACTACAAGTATATGCACAATGTTGTGACTTCGTTCCAGACAGCCTACGACGATGTGAACCACCCAGGCGTAGTCATCATGGACTACCGTAACATACCCAAGATGCAAGACTACGGCATTATACTAAATTTCACGCCCAAGATTGGCATCTGGCAAATGGATTACACGGCGAGGTTCTTCTACAACAATATAGACTATGAGGCGATGGGCATCACCCATACTTGGAACGGTATGATTAGCGAGTTCACCCTCGACAATACATTCTCGTTTCCGAAAGACTGGCTTCTGAACATTCAGGGGTATATTAAACCGGCTCACGAAACAGGCTGCTCGCAGCGCAAAGCCTTAGGCGATATCAATCTGCGACTAAGTCGCCAGTTCCTCAAAGACAAGAGCCTTAGCGTAGCCATTATTGCCAACGACATCCTCCACACCCGTTATACCGAGATGACGGCTTACGGAGGTATCAATGTCCGTACCCAGTTCAGGGAGTATCGCGATACCCGCCGCATCGGCATCAACCTCTCATGGAAGTTCAATGCCACCAAGAGCCGCTACAAAGGCAGCCATGCCGGACAGAGCGAGCGTAACCGATTATAAATTCTCTCTCGTTAGGGCAGTCGTTAGCCTTCGTGCTGACACTGCCCCATATAATAAAAATCACAAGCAATATGAACCAAACAAAACTTCGACCCGGAGGCACACGAAAAGACCGTGCAGCTGAATGAGCAGTACGGGCCGCTCATGGTCGGCACATGGCACTACGAGAACATCAGCGACACGCAGCGATACTTCGAGCGCCTCACCTTCCAGGCCGACGGCACACTGACGGGTATGCGCAAATGGCAAACCCGCAAGCCCGTCACCATCGACGGCAAGGAGCAACACACCGATTGGGAGGACGTGGAACTGAGCGGCACGTTCACAGGGACGTGGCAGCTGAGATACTGGAGTCCCGAGGGCAACAGCGGCGAGAAGCGCAACTGCCTGCAACTGACCGCCACCTACGACGATGAGGAACGGGACTACATGGCCTACTCCTGCGCCCTCACCTTCGCCTACGCCGACGCCACCACCCTCCGCTTCCAAGGCTATTACGTCAAAGCCCCCGACGGCTGGATCAACTACCAGCGCGGCCCAGCCGAACCCGGGTTCTGAAACGGCATTGTTACAATAAAGGATAATAAACAAAACAGCCTACCCACCAGATTATTCATAACCAGACCTCAGTAGCCACTTATCGTCTCCGCCGTGGGTGTCTTTGTAGTAAAAATAAAAAAAGCCATCGCAAAAACGATTATTATTCACTAATTATTTGTAAAACTATGGGCAAAGTGGGGTGTATATGGAAACAAATGTGTATCTTTGCACCCAGAAACCAATTAAACAGCTACAGATATGGCATACAAGGCATTGGATATTGCAAATGAATTATTAAAGCGAGCCGCTGATAATGGCGGCGGCGATTTGCTGACTAATCTCAAATTGCAGAAGATGCTCTACTACGAGCAGGGATTTCATTTGGCTTATTTCAACGAGCCTTTATTTGACGAGCCTATAGAGGCTTGGCAGTATGGTCCCGTTGTACCTGTTGTTTATGACCATTACAAGAATTTTGGTCGTAATGGTATTGAACCAGAAGAACGGGACTTTTCTTTTGCAGGTCCCAAAGAGAAGGCACTCTTTGACGAAGTGTTTAGAATCTATGGCGCTTATTCTGCCGTTGGACTGATGAATATGACACATACTGAAATGCCATGGAGTACAACGCCAACAGGCGTCGGTAACGAGATAAGTCACGATAAGATGAAAAACTATTTCAAGAAGAGACTTAAGTAAATGGGGCATACGAGTAAGGCCAAAAAACGCAGGAAGAAAGACGCTGCCATCATAGTACAAGGCTTCATCAAGTTACCCGAGGGCGAAAAGAACATCAATCAGACCGACATCGACCGCATGGCGCAGATTGATTATCCGCTATTCTCTTTCAAGCATCTGCAGAAAGTCTCGTTTGACGGTGACGTGAAAGCCAAGTTCTTTCAAGACTTCCTACTTCGCCTAAAGAAGTATTCAGATTTAGGATGGAAACAAATGGCTACCGAGAAACGGCACGATTATGGTTGGGAGTACCTGCCACAAGACAGGATGAAAAATAAATTACCAGCCGCGGTAACTCCAGAAGTTCAGTTAATGGTGCTGAGATCTGCTAATGACAAGCGGGCAATGGTCGGCTTCCGTGAATGGAACATTTACCATGTAATTTTCATTGAAGCAGTTTTCAACGAGATATACGAACATGGAAAATAACTCCAAAAGTTTGCAGAGTTCGGAATAAATACTTATCTTTGCATCGCAAAAGTGTATCTGGGAAGCCCCGTTGCACCCATCTGCACTATAAAGAAGATTAAATCGAGTCCCATCTGCTTGCAGTTGGGGCTCGTGCTTTTTCTACCGTCGGCCAGATTCTGGGGGCTGGAAGTCTGCTACCAGCACCTTGTGGACCTGCCACGGAAAAATCCGGGTGCGCCCTTGCGGCAAAGATACCTATTTTGTGCGTTATAAAAATCTTTCTTACGACATTTTTCAAAAGTAGTTGTCCCCAAAAGCACTATTTGTCCCCAGACTTTAATTAAATAGCCGCCGGTGAGATCTGTAAAGATACTCATCGGCGGCGTTGTCGTAGTTATATTTGGTATAGGTAATTATCTCTTCAGGAGGTTCATCTGTACCTGGGGCTTCATCACGTTGTTAACCTTAGTCTGCTGGGCCTTGGCGTTGGCCTTTAAGGTGGCCTTGATATCCTGCGATGAGGCACCTACCAGGAACTGGTATTCGCCAGCGGCTACTACCCAAGCTGAGGCAGACTCGTCGAACGATGCCAGATCGTCGACCTTAACGGTCATTACAACTGTCTCGGTCTCGTCTGGAGCCAGCAGCTTGGTCTTAGCGTAGGCCTTAAGTTCCTTTACTGGCTTGTTGGCTGCCTTGTTGTCAGGTGCTGAGATGTAGAGCTCTACAACCTCC
>ONYS01000190.1 GCA_900322095.1 uncultured Prevotella sp. | reverse complement strand
CTGACGGTGAGGATGAGATTTTCCTTCAAATTATTCCCGGAACTTTTCACCTTTGCCGATTTTCCTCCAAATCATCCACGGACTTTTTCACCTGTCCCAGAATTTGTTTAGAATTAGAGAATTCTCTAGCTTGATTTTTTGTCTCGTTATTTGAGAATTATTCTTGTGAATAGCAAAATTCTCAAATTCTTTAATTCTTGAAAAGACCTCTAATGAATAGTCGGCGAAGACAGAAAAAGCCCTCCCACGTAGGGCGGGAAGGCTTTTACGGGGGGCTATCTATCTAAATCTTTTAGCTGTTTGCTTTGTCGCTGATGGCCTGCTTGATCTGGGCCTCAAGTTCCTCGCAGAGCTCGGGATTGTCGGCCAGCAACTTCTTCGTGGCATCGCGACCTTGGGCGAGTTTGCTGCCCTGGTAGCTGTACCAGCTTCCGCTCTTCTGAATGATATTGTACTCAGTACCGAGGTCGACAATCTCGCCAACCTTCGAGATACCCTCGCCAAACATGATTTCGAACTCAGCTTTGCGGAAGGGAGGCGCAACCTTGTTCTTGACCACCTTCACGCGGACCTGATTGCCCAGCACATTGTCGCCGTCCTTGATGCTCGTAACGCGACGGATGTCGAGACGCACGGAGCTGTAGAACTTCAGAGCGTTACCACCAGTCGTTGTCTCGGGATTGCCAAACATGACACCAATCTTCTCACGCAGCTGGTTGATGAAGATGCAGCAGGTGTTGGTCTTTGAGATCGACGAGGTCAACTTGCGCAGAGCCTGGCTCATCAGGCGGGCCTGCAAGCCCACCACGTTGTCGCCCATCTCGCCGTCGATTTCCTTCTTCGGTGTGAGGGCGGCCACAGAGTCGACGACCAGCAGGTCGATGGCGCTGGAGCGGATGAGCTCATCAGCAATCTGCAGAGCCTGCTCGCCGTTGTCGGGCTGTGAGATCCACAGTTGAGTCATGTCGACGCCAAGTTTTTCAGCATAGAAGCGGTCGAAGGCGTGCTCGGCGTCGATGAAGGCTGCTGTGCCGCCCAACTTCTGTACCTCGGCGATGGCGTGGATGGCCAGCGTCGTCTTACCAGACGACTCCGGACCGTAGATCTCAATGATACGTCCGCGTGGATAACCGCCAACGCCCAGAGCGGCATCGAGACCAATACTGCCCGTCGGGATCACGTCGACAGCTTCCACATGCTCATCGTCCATGCGCATGATGGAACCCTTGCCGAAGTCTTTTTCTATCTTTGCCATAGCAGCCTGGAGGGCCTTCAGCTTGCCCGCCTGCTGCTCCTTGAGTTTTGCCTGCTTCTCGGCAGCCAATTCTTCTTCTGTCTTTGCCATTGTCTTTGTCTTTTGGAAAGGGGGAAATGGGGGTGATGGGGGAGATGGAGTGGATGGGGCCGCTCACAACTCACAAACTCATCAACTCACAAACTTAAAAACTCAAACTACAATTCCAGGTCGATGTCGCGGAGCTCGTGCCAGGGCAGACCCTGCTTGTTGAGCTGCTCCATGAAGGGATCGGGGTCGAAGTTCTCTACGTTCCAGACGCCCGGCTTGCGCCAGATGCCTTTCACGAACATCATCGCGCCAATCATAGCAGGCACACCTGTGGTGTAGCTTACACCCTGCATGCCCGTCTCCTTGTAAGCTTCCTGGTGCTTGCAGTTGTTATATATATAATAGGTATGCTCTTTGCCGTCCTTCAAACCGCGGATGCGGCAGCCGATGCTGGTCTCGCCCTCATAGTTGGAGCCGAGATCCTGCGGGTTGGGCAGAACGGCTTTGAGGAACTGCAGCGGAACGATCTTCACTTTCACCGTCTTGCCCGAGCCGTCGGCCAGCGGAGCCTCGTATTCCACCTCGTCGATACGGCTCATGCCGATGTCCTCAATCACGTGCAGGTGGGTCAGGTAGGCCTGTCCGAAGGTCATCCAGAAGCGGCCGCGCTTGATGGTGGGATAGTTTTTCACGAGCGATTCCAGTTCCTCGTGGTGCATCAGATACGATTCGCGCGGTCCGATGTTGGGGTAGGTGAGAGGCTTGTGAATCTCTAACGGTGCCGTCTCAATCCATTTGCCGTTCTCGTAGTAGAGGCCTTTCTGTGTGATCTCGCGGATGTTGATTTCCGGATTGAAGTTCGTTGCGAAAGCCTTGTGGTGGTCACCGGCATTGCAGTCTACGATGTCGAGATATTGTATTTCGTCAAACTCATGCTTGGCGGCGTAAGCCGTGTAGATGCCGCTCACACCGGGATCGAAGCCGCAGCCGAGGATGGCGGTCAGTCCGGCTTTCTCGAAGCGGTCCTTGTAGGCCCACTGCCAGCTGTACTCGAAGTGAGCCTCGTCTTTCGGCTCATAGTTGGCCGTGTCGAGATAGTTTACGCCGCAGGCCAGACAAGCGTCCATGATGGTCAGGTCCTGATAGGGCAGGGCAAGGTTGATGACCAGCTCCGGCTTGTAGCTGTTGAAGAGCTGCTTGAGCTGCTCCACGTCGTCGGCGTCCACCTCAGCGGTCTTGATGTCCATGGTGTAGCCCTTCTGGTGAATGGCCTCCACCAGACGGTCGCATTTTGCCTTGTGGTGGCTGGCAATCATGAATTCTGTGAATACATCAGCGTTCTGAGCAATCTTGAACGCTGCTACGGTGGCCACGCCACCAGCTCCAATCATTAAGATACGTGCCATATTCTTTGTGTTTTATTTTTATTTCAATTCGTCCGCCTTGATACCCAGAGCGTTCATCAGCGAATAGCCCAGCACCTCCTGGCGGAAGTTGCCCGTCGGCATAGGCTGCATGGCGAAGAGCGTGATGCGCTTCTCGTCGTCGTCCTTGGGTTGCAATATCCGGCCGACGCGGTCGTAGTCGTCGCCATCCTCGCTGTTGGGAATCACCATGATGCGCTTCACGGCCTCCTGGTCGCAGAGCGTGCGCACGACGTCGGCGATGAAGTCGCCCTTCGTGGTGACGCCATTCTCCACAGCCAGACTGCTCACGATGAACTCGCCGAACTTCTCGTGGCGAAAAGCCTTGGCGTTGAGTTCCTTCTCGAAGTCGGAGGGCGCGAAGTAGTCCAATTGCTGTTTATCTTTATTATGGATGAGCACCACCTGCGTCTCGTGCTGTCCCTCGCGCACGCCACCGTCCAGCGCCACGTCGATGGCCCATGTGGAGAAGTCGGCTTTGGGAATGCGGCGGGCGACGATGATGTTTTCGCTCCAGTGAATGTTATTGGATTGTAGTGGGTTCATATTGCAAAGTTACGCATTAATTTTCATAACTACAAGAACATGCCAACTAATTTTTCTACACGAGGGGAATCGTCGAAACTCCTCATCCTCTCGCTATGATGACGCAACCCACTTCGTGGGTAGGCACTTGCCCGGTCTAGTTCACATTCTCTTCTGGGTCGTCGGTATCGCCCAACAGCAGAGAGTCTGGAGAGTTGCCCCCCCCCTGCCAAAAGCAAAGGAGTTAAAGACGATGGTTGTGCCCACTGTCTTTAACTCCTTCAAAGTTATTTTGTTTGCTGTTAGTCTTCTACAGAGCGTTTAGAGCGGAGTGACGAAGATAAACGTGCGGATGAGGTAGTAGGAGATGATACCTGCCAGATAGCCTGCGAAGGCAATCCAGGAGACATGCTTCATATACCAGCCGAAGGTGATTTTCTCCAATCCCATCACTACAACGCCGGCAGCTGAGCCGATGATGAGGATTGAGCCGCCGACGCCGGCACAGTAGGCGAGCAGCTGCCAGAAGATACCATCCACGGCCATGTCGCCAACGGCCTGAACGGGATACATACCCATGCAGCCGGCCACGAGGGGAACGTTGTCGATGACACTCGAGAGCACACCGATGATGCCGGTCACGAGATAGTGGTTGCCGTTGAACGTGTCGTTGAGGAATTTGCCCAGGGCTGTCAGCACGCCGACGTCTTCCAGGCAGGCCACAGCCATCAGGATACCGAGGAAGAACAGAATGGTCGACATGTCGATGTTGTGAAGCAGATTGCTCACGCGCTTCTGCGTTCCCTCGCGGTCGTTCTCGCGGTGGAGGTTACGGTAGAACACTTCGGTTACCGTCCACAGCACGCCCAGGACGAGCAGGATGCCCACGAAGGGAGGCAGATGGGTGATGGTCTTGAACACGGGCACGAGCATCAGACCGCCCACACCGATGATGAACACAGCCTTGCGCTGCTTGCTTGTGAAGTCGAGCACCTCATAGTCGCTCTTCACCTTCATCGGGTCTTCGTTGTCAAGCTCGCCCTTGAGTCCCAATTGTAATATCAGCGCCGGAACAACCATTGAGATGATGCTCGGTACGAGAATCTCGCTGATAACACCGGCTGCGGTGATGACGCCCTTGTTCCACAGCATGATGGTAGTGACGTCGCCAATGGGTGAGAATGCGCCGCCAGAGTTGGCTGCGATGATCACCAGTGAGGCGAAAATGATGCGGTCTTTGTGATCGTGAACCAGCTTGCGCAGAATCATGATCATCACGATACTTGTTGTCAGGTTGTCGAGGATGGCCGAGAGGAAGAAGGTCATGAAGGCAATGCGCCATAGCAACGCGCGCTTCGACTTGGTGTGCATCACGTTGCGTACCCAGTTGAAGCCACCGTTCTGGTCGACAATCTCTACGATTGTCATTGCGCCCATCAGGAAGAATAGCGTTGTAGAGGTACTACCCAAGTGCTCCTCGATGCTGGCGCTCACGGCGTTGATCAGCTCCTGTCCTTGCAGACCCGGGAAATAGCTTCCGGGATCAACCATGAACAACGTCCAGCAAACTACAAACATCAGCAAGGCAATGGCTGCCTTGTTCACCTTTGTCAGACTTTCAGTGGCTATAAACAAATAGCCAATGACGAAGCAGACAATAATTGCAATTGTTAACGAACTCATTATAGTAATTTTGTAAAGTTTTGTGCGATTGTCCGGTTTCTACGAAACGTCTGCAAAGATACGAATTAAAATCCGAATGAGAAAAGGAAAACCATGAATAAAATGTTATTATTCTACTCTATATTTCGTGTTATCTGCTATTTCGAGATGACACTTCTCATATCAACCCCTACTTTTGACGTCAAAAAGTCAATAATTGGGAGAAATATCGGGATATTGACAGTGAAATGGCTGGAAAAGAAGAAAGAAAGGAGAAGAAGACCCACCCCCGGCCCCTCCCTACAGAGGGAGGGGAGATACAATGTAAGCAATTGATGTTCGTAGGAGGGTGTTAGGTGGGTCGGCATTCCTGCCGACCAAGAAAGACCGATTGAATAATTGGAGTAAATCCTTCGGCGGCAGGAATGCCGCCGCTCCTACTAACTACAAAGGGAGTGGATATCAAAGAGCAAATTCCAATTGATGTTTGTACCTCCGGAGGTGGGCGTTTATGCCCTGTCTATGTTCAATGACACTCGATGTCTTTTTGATTCATGTTTCGTGACGGTCGTCACAATACAACGTGACGGTCGTCACGTGACATCTGTCACGAATGAACGTGACATTTGTCACGCGCGAACGTGACATTTGTCACGCACGAACGCGACATTTGTCACGAAGAAACGTGACAATTGTCACGTGACAACTGTTTCCTTGTATTGTCACTTGTTTGCTCGATGCTTTCATCCCCCTTGCTAGGTTGACGTAGCACTACAAGTGTTGCCTTCCTCACTGAAATGATGTGACGTCGTCAGTGTTTGTAGCCATCAAAAAATACTTAGTAAATGTGATGAATGGTTCAAATTCGGCCAATACAGCACAAATATTCGCTATTTTTTGCGAGAAAAATATTGCATTTGCGAAATAAACATTATATTTGCACGAACAACAATCAAACAACAGAGGGCCGAGCATTAAGGAAGTGTTGGTCCGCGAGTCTTTTATCCCACGCCAGAGCCCCCGCGAGGCGGGCTTATTTACCTGAAAGAGGAATACGTTAAATTTAAACCTATTTATTAGGGTGTCCAGTTAGATGTTCCGAAAAACAGAGGCTGAAATCACCCGTTGAGTTGTTAATATAGTGCTCTGATATTTAACGTTTTAAGTAACGA
>ONYS01000194.1 GCA_900322095.1 uncultured Prevotella sp. | reverse complement strand
TGATGTTGTGCTGTTGCTTTTTACTGAAAGCTGCTACTAACGACTCATAAATCTACCCTTAATCGTGTATTGGATGATAGTTGCGGATTTTAGGAGAAACTTATAAATTTTGCTTTCATGCTGCAAAGTTAGCTATTTTTTCTGATTCCCTATCCTCCCGGTGGCTTTTCATGCGCTGTCGGGCTTGTCTTTTCTTGCTATTTCTGCCTCTCAGCGCCCCAGCACCCTTCTGTACTCTTCCAACATCTGCTCTGCCACACGGTTGCCCTCGAAGCGACGGACATATTCGCTGCCACACTGAGCTACGCGCCGGTGCTCGTCGTCATCGGCGAGCAGTCGGTTGAGAGCCGCCGCCATGGCATCGCTGTCGTCGGGATCGACATAGCTGTTGTCCGGTCCTCCGGCCTCTTCCAGGCAGGAGCCGGTGGCCGCCACCACGGGCAGCCCACTCTGGGCAGCCTCGATGACGGGCACGCCAAAGCCCTCGTAGCGTGAAGGATAGACAAACACGTCGGCCATCTGATAGAGCGCGGGCAGGTCGGCATTGGGCACGCCATGGAGCAGCACAATGCGGTCGCCAACGAACTGGTAAAGGGCTATGAGGCTCCCGAGGATGTGAAGACGCTCTCCAGCGAATTCAACAAGCAGATTGCCGATGCCCTTGACATTGACATGTATATGACGCGCACGCAGCTCACTAACGGGCAGGAAGCCTGGACGCTCAAGGAGCATGTACTCAACTTCGACAAGATCTCTGATTTCGTAACTAAAAATATGTCACGCTTCCAAGAAGGTTTTAAGGCCATGCGCAAGGTGTGGGGTACGACAACGGGCGAGACCATAGAGGCTGATGAGGTGAAGACATTGAGCGATTTGGGCTACAACATCAAGGATGATAAGACGCTCTCTTCGGGCGATTATCCTGTGACGTTGAACGCCGACGGTTCTTGCCAGACATCCTACGAGGCGATCTTCACGCATCCGGAGCTGCTCTATTACTGGTTGAAACTCAACGTATGGAAGATGCTCAACGATCCGGAAAAATACAAGGATGCCCTGCATAGCATGACGGGCAGCGACTATCTCTATAATGCTTTCAAAGAGGTGGGCAGTCACGATACCGTAAAGCGCTATATCCGCCGTCTGCACTACGACACGGACTACTATCTGATCGACGGCTATGTGTCAAACGGCGCTGAGGGCGACGAAGGCGACAAATACACCAACCTTGGGCGCTTCGGCTTCTGCAACAACAATAGTACAAAGTCTATCTATCCCGCCGAGCTTTCTACAGCCAAGGATGGTGGCAAGTGGGTGCTGAAACAGGTGACTGCTGACGATGACAGCTACTTTGGCATCAAAGCCAGCAGCAAGTTCCAAGGCCTCGACGGCCACTACTACAGCACGCTCTGTGTTGACTTCCCCATCGACGTGACGAAGTGCAGCGAAGGTCTTCACTTCTACTCTGTCGACGGTACCTTAGGCGAAGCAGAAACAAGAGAATATGCCGACGGCCAGAAGTGGACCTATCACTTCATCACACTCAACGAAATCACCGACGTTGTGCCTGCCGGACTGCCTGTCATCGTTGAGACTGAGAGTACAGAGGCCAGCAGCAACCGCATCGTACCGGTGGTGAGCGACAAGACCTATGAGGGCACTACTCTGTTGAAGGGTATCTTCTTCAATGCCGGCAAGAGCAATGCCAGCGACAGCTATGGTTCGGTGATCGAGAACATCATGGAGAATCTCTTCGACTACCAGTATGACAACATGTCCGATGCGCTCAACCACCGCTATGGCATCAGCTATGACGCAACAAAGCAGAAGATTTTCACGCTACAGAAGAATGCCGCTGACACGCACAACCCCATGGGCTTCTACCATTACACGGGTACGTCGCTGACCCACAACAAGGCGTTCATGGTCATTGACAACTCGGCTGTTCCCGCCGGTGCCAAGATCTTCTTGGGCTATCAGGGTGGCACCACAACAGGTATTGAAGATGTCAACACTGACGCTATACAGCAACACACTGATGTCATCTACGACCTCAGTGGTCGGCGCGTGACCCAGCCGCTGAAGAGTGGCATCTATATCATCAATGGTAAGAAAGTGCTAATTACTAAATAGGAAGCGATATGAAGAAGAAACTATATATAAAGCCTTCATCGTGTGTTGTTCGTCTCAACATTCAAGATCAACTCTTGGACGAAAAGATGGGAAACAAATCTGCGCCACATGTCGGTGAAGGATACGAAGGAGGCGACCAAGCTGCAAAGCAACACACGCTGTTCGATGATGAAGAAGAGGGTTGGGAGACGTTTCCCAAGCAACGCAACCTCTGGGACGATTAAGTTTACAACAAGCGAGTAAAACTTAAATATAGACAAGGCAGGATCCGCTCATACGGCTCCTGCCTTTTTGTTTGACGGCAAATCATATATATTGTTCACGAAGAGGGACATGCACGTGGTAGTATAAAGGAACCTGCAATCAAGTATCCTTTCACCCCTTGCCGCATTTCACTCCCCTCTCCTTTGGAGAGGGGCCGGGGGTGAGGCTGTTGGAGAGGGGCCGGGGGTGAGGTTTCCTTTTGTACGATTCTTGCATGATTCTTGGACGATCGTTGCGTGTGGTTTGGAAATAATAGCGTAACTTTGCGGAAAGGAAATCCTAATACACATTATATTTATGAAACGACTTTTGACTTTCGCTGCCACCATAGTCATGCTGTTGCCCACGCAAGCACAGAAGCGACTCGGCGGCTATCCGATCACTCCCGTGACATTCACCTCCGTGAAGGTGGCTCCCAACAGCTTTTGGGGACAAAGGCTTGAAGCCAGCCGCAAGGTCACCATACCACTCGCCTTCAGCAAATGCGAGGAGACAGGACGCTACAAGAACTTTGAGCATGCCGCCGAACACCTCAAAGATCCGTTCAAAGTCTTTCCCGTCTCCGGTTTCAGCTTCGACGACACCGATCCCTACAAGACCATTGAGGGAGCCAGCTATATTCTCCAGACCTATCCCGACGCCAAACTGAGACACTATATCGACAGCGT
>ONYS01000188.1 GCA_900322095.1 uncultured Prevotella sp. | reverse complement strand
CGCATGCAAGAGAATCCCCGTGAAGCGTGTAGCCGCCTTCCTCGGAATGTTCCTTTTCTGTGCCGTCATGACCTTCGCCCAGAGCAAGGGAGCCGGCGGTTTCCAGAAAGCCATCACCGAGGTGTCGAGCTACCAGACCCCCGTCAGTAACCTGATGAAGGCCATTGCGGCAGTCATCGCACTCGTCGGCGCATTTTCCATCTACTTCAAGATGCAAAATGGTGATCAGGACGTGAAGGCCATCATGCTGACTATTGGCGGTTGTGTAGCTTTCCTTGCAATGAGCGAGGCTTTGCCTTTGTTCTTCAAGTAGTTACAAGCTACCGCAAAACAAGGAGTCCGACCAACCGAATCCTCGGAGTCGGACACCTTTTAACTCTGAAATCTCTATCAAAGACAATATATAATATAAAACAATATCGCAATAAAACTACGAGATAATGGACATCAATTTCAACGGCATCCCGGTCTTCAAGGGACTCCAAAAGCCACTGGAGTTCATGGGCATCCGAGGCAGGTTCCTGACCTATGCCGCCGGAGCCATCGGACTGAGCTTCCTCGGCTTCCTGCTGTCCTCCATCCTCTTCGGCAAGCTTGTCGGCTTCATCGTCATGGTCTGCCTCGCCGCCGTGGGAATCATCTCCATCTACGTCAAGCAGCGCAGCGGACTGCATAGCAAGAAACGGCACCACGACATCTACTTCTTTTACAAAATGTACGATAGGTAGCCACTAACATTAAGAAAATCGAAAACCAAAACCAGTTACTACAAACATAACCTACCATGTCAAACAAGAAAAAGCCGCTTGACGGCCTCTTCGCCCAGCTCCAGGACATCAATGATGCCAATGGCAAGCTGCTGAACACGATCCTCTTTTCGAAGAACGGCAATCCCTCCGTCATCATCGAGATCGAGAACCCCGTTCAGCAGTATGCCACGGACGCAGTTCAGTATGTCGCCTTCACCGACGTGCTGAACAACATCGTCCAGACGCTCGGCGAGGGCTATGCCCTACAGAAGCAGGATGTGCTGTGCCGCCAGAGCTACCACCACAATATAACTGACGATATGGAGTACCTCACCAAGAGCTATTTCCGCTACTTCAACGGACGACCCTATACTGAGATTCGTACCTACCTCATCATCACGCAGGAGACTATCAAGTCCGCCTTCGTAAAGTACGACCCCAAGACATGGCTCGACTTCCACACGAAGGTTAGCAAGGTCATGGACATCCTCAAGGAGCGCGGCATCTGGCACCGCAAGCTCACCAGGGACGAGGTCAACGAGTACCTGCACCGCTTCATGGCCTTCCACTTCAAGACCGGCCCCTTCTCGATGCAGAGTTTCAAGGCCGGTGACGACTGCCTGAAGATGGGCGACAAAGTTGTAAAATCCTTCGACATCGTCGATGTCGACGAGATTGACCTGCCTACATTGATAAAGCCCTACCAGCCCGTCGCCGTCAACGGCTATGTCATCGCCACCGACCTGTTGTCGTTCCTCAGTGAGATACCCGACACCGACTGCGTCATCTACAATCAAGTCATTCAGATTCCGCAGCAAAGAAAGCTGTTGAGAAAACTCCAGAGCAAAGCCAAGCACCACGGCTCCATGCCCGACCCCAGCAACAAGATAGCCAAGGCTGACATAGAGGCCGTGCTGAACCTCCTTGCCCAGGACAGCAAGCTGCTCGTCTACACCAACTTCAACCTTTTGGTCAGCTGCAAGGCCGAGAAACTGACACCCGTCACGAGTTTCATCGAGACCAAGCTCTATGAGTGCGGCATCTTCGCGAGCAAGAGTGCCTACAACCAGTTGGAGCTCTTCCTGGACTCATTCCCCGGCAACGCCTACTCGTTCAACCCCGACTACAACCTCTTCCTTACACTCAACGACGCGGCCCTCTGCCTCTTCTTCAAGGAGCACCTCAAGCACTCGGAGAACACACCCCTCAAGACATGGTACACCGACCGCCAGGGCCTGCCCGTATGTATCGACATCACCGGCAAGGAAGGCAGCGTGAAGATGACCGACAATGCCAACTTCTTCTGCATCGGCCCAAGCGGCAGCGGCAAGTCCTTCCACATGAACATTAATGTTGGCAAACGGCTGCAAACGCCTACAAGTAATCGGTTGATTATCAGTTAACAAGCGTTTACAGTCTTTCCATATGGCTATTGCGAGTTCCATCCGTTTTGATTAATTTTGTACCGCATTTGGAACTTGACAATGAAGCACCACGGCATAAGATGTTGCACCCTAAAGCAGATAATGCAACGCCGCTGCAACAAAATTGTCTGACAATGCTGAAAACGGATAAATTCACAAGAACAAGCACTATGGTAAAGAAAAACGAAACACAACTTAACAGTTCGGGCGGCAGCGAGGTCAGCGTAAGACCGCGGCAGGAGTTCTATCGCCCTCGGCAGGTGGCTGAACTGCTCGGCATCAGTTTGAGGACTTACTACACGATGGTCAGTCGGGGGAAGCTGCACCCGGTCAAACTCTCGGAGCGTGTGACCGTCGTCGCACGGAAAGAGATTCTTAGCATGATAGAGGCGGCACTTGGGGAGACGCTCTCGCAGTCGATATTCTCAAAAGACAAACGGAATGATTGTAAGGGGAAGGACAGCAAGGGAAAGGCGAATGAGGGTGCAAAGACTCACAGGGTGTCGAAAGGAACTGCCAAGGACCGTGCTCCCGTCGGCGTCACCCATGACACACATTATACCATGGCGGAGATCTGTGCAAAGTTTGACTACAGCTATGGCCGTCTCTATACGCTTAGGATGCGGTATCAGATTTCGTCCTTCCACGCTTTTGGCACGACGTGCTATCCCAAGGGTGCAATCGACAAGGCGATGTCCGTGGAGCGTGAGCGTTTGGGCAAGACGCTCGGCGAGCACTGGTACACCTGCGGAGAGCTCATGCGCATCTATGGGCTGGGCAAGACGCAGGTCAGGCGTTTCGCCAACACCCACAACGTTCGGACGAAGAAGGCCAACGGCAACCGGCTCTATTACTTGAAGGAGGACTGGGAGGCGGAGCGAAGGAAGGCTGAGGACAAGAGCGCGTCAACCAAGGAGAAACGCGAGGGTGCGTCATGAACCATAAAAAGCGGAGCGTTGCTATTGGCCAAATCCGAGTCCGATTGTGTCGAAAAAACGGCAAATAAGCAGGTAAAACAAGCAAAATCGGCCTTTTCTGAGGTCAAATACACGTAAGGAGTTGTAGCCAGACGCAACCTGTCGTAACTTTGCATAAGATTTAGCAATCTATTTGCCTAACCGCATGGAGACGGCGGCAAGACACAAGTATCATTTGAACCATTAAATTGTAACATAAAAAAAGAAAAATAACTATGACAAATCTTTGTACCAAAGTAACAGTGCGCCAGCGGAAGTTGGCAAAGGGTAAGGTCTCACTCTACCTTGACTATTACC
>ONYS01000186.1 GCA_900322095.1 uncultured Prevotella sp. | reverse complement strand
TATGAATTCGTCCAATATATAAACATATTAATTCGTTCAATTCGTTTCATTCGTCTTAATTCGTTGTTTAAAACTCTCTCACTTCACAACCACTTTACGTCCGTTGAAGAGGTACACGCCCTTCTTCGTCGGCATCTTGTCGAGTTTGCGGCCGTTCAGGTCGTACCACTTGCCATTCGTGATATTCGTGATATTCGTGTTCGCAATCTTCGTGGTCTCGTCGTCGAATACCAGCGTGATTCGTGCGCTGGGCACGCCAGTGTTGACGCTCAGCCATGCCTTGTTGGGGCCTACCTCGATGGCGTTCTTCACGAATACGAAGGCCTTGCCGTTGAAGGCGTAGTTGGTCTGGCCCTCGGTGCTGGCGGCGATGGTGGTGCCGGTCAGGGTGCCCTGGAACTCAGGCGCTACGGTGATGGCCAGGTCGGGCTCGGCGCATGGGATGAGGAGGATGACCTTCGTCTCATTGCTCTTGTTATAAACCAGCATTGGCGTGTTGCTTGGCATGGCGTCGCTCCTGTCGCTCAGCACGGCCTGGTCGCCGTTTACGCTCTCGATGGTGTAGAGCTCGGCGGCCTCGTCCTCCACGTAGAGGGGCTCGTCCTTATAGTAGGTGATGAACTCCTTGGCGGCCACCTCAACCTCGTAGCCCTGGAAGAGCTCGATCCTGCCAGAAGCGAAACTACCGTCGTATTCACCGGTCGATGCCACGGCGCAGATGGCGTAGTTGCCCAGGTGTGCGTCGGCGAGGAAGTCGGCCAGGGGCACGAGTGTCTCTTTGTTGAGTTGGTAGAAGGTGTTGCCTTCGAAGTCAACCGCTTCCACCTCGCCCACCATGAAGGTGATGCCCTCGGCGCTGGTGATGTCCTTAGGATTGGCGGCATCGATGTTGTCGAGGAGCTGGAAGGTCAGACCGTCGGCGAAGTGGAACTTGCCGTCGCCGTCCTTGGCCAGACGGGCTCTGGTGGGTACGCCGCTGAAGGCTACCTTATAGCCCATGTCGCGCACCAGTTCGTAGTTCACGTCCACGTCGAAGGTCTGCATCTCGAACGAAGCCTCGGTCTTAGCCTCGTTGAGGGTGACGTCGACGTCGGGTTTATTGATGGTGAAGACGATGCGTTGGATTTCGAAAACACTAGCCTTGAAGGTGACGCTTTCTGCCTCGCCAGTCCATGTCAGCGTATAAAGGTTTACCCAATAGTCAGGAGCATCTACTGGCTCTGGCTGATAGCTACCGGTCTGTTCCGTTTGCCAACCACTAATGCTTCCATAGCTGCAATCGACGATTTCAATCTTCGTGAACTTGCCTTTATCAACAGAGAAGGTGGTGCTGCCGAAGTCATATAAGTTAGTATAGGAATGGGCATCGCCGGTGCTTGGCGTAAGGGTAACGCCGTCCTTGGCAACAGTGCCGGTGCAATTGAGGTCAGCCTGAGTAAACGTGACGGTCACCTCCTCCGCCCATGCGCCCGATGCTGCGGTCAGTAGCAGCACGAGCAGTGATAATATTTTGTTTCGCATATTGTTCATTGTTTTATGTTGTTTATACATTTATATATATACATTCGCGAGGGGGTTAGTCGGCTTCGAGTGAATAGTTCTTGGTGGCATCGATTGTGTGTTCGGGTCTTACACAAGCACCTTCTATGTACAATGTTAACCCACTGTTGAATATGTAAATGCCCAGCTGCACACTCCAGCCACTGTCTGCGTTCTCAGGACGCTCGATGGCCTGCTGCCAAGTGTCGCCTTCAGCATAGTAGATAGACTTGGTGGCGACGCCTGTGACAGTGAGGGTCTTCAGTGCTGACCCCTTCTTCACCTCCACCTTGCGGAACTTGTATCCGGTGTTGGCCTTGACCTTCACCTCGCTGCCCATCTTCACGCCCTGGAGCTTACCCTCGGTGACGGTGGCGGCTGTGCCACCTACAGTGACGGTAGCCTTGCCGGCCTCGATGGTGTTGGCGTTAGCGGGGTTGAACTGGATGTCGAAGAGGTTGCTTTGTACGGTGACCTCGATGCGCTGCGGCTTGCTGTCGGCATAGCCCGTGGCGGCCTGGATGTAGTACCACACATAGACCTGAAAGTCGTCGGCGTAGCTGCCGGTGTAGCCGGCTGCTGTGGGCAGAGTCTCCACCCAGCCGTTAGCCTTGGCAGCCTGCTCGGCGGTCATGTCCTTATTGTCGGTGACGAAGTACTTCACGGTGCCCTGCGGGTTGGTGGTCTCCGGTATGTTGGCCACGGTTCCGGCGACGATGATAGCCTTGTCCTCGCCAGCGATGACGCCTTCAGCTGCCGTTGGCGCGAGCGTGCCGGACGGTTCGGCGGGAGCAAACGCTGCGACGGGGATGTATGCTGCGCTCACGAGCACGCTGGCGGCGGGCATCTTGAAGGTCCAGGTGTTCTCTGCGCCCTCAACGGCAGTCAGGGTGACATCGCCCAGAACGGGGATGGTGGTTCTGCGTGATGCGCCGGCCCATGTGGTGTAAGCATTGGCACTGACGGAGCCTACCACGTAACCCTCATCGGGGGTGACGGTCATGGTGATCAGGTCGCCCTCGTTGGCACCCTTCACTTCCTTCTCGTCAACGAAGAACTTGACGGTGCCACTGCCGTGCTCGCACGGGGCTACGGTGAATAAGTAGTCGCCGGCAGGCTTCACCTTCAAGTAGCCGCCGTCGCCCGTGTGGGCGTTCGTCTTGTTGGTGGCAGGATTGGCGGTGTTCATGCTGAGTAGCTTCGTGCAGCCTGTGAACATGTCATCGCTTTGGGTCACCTTCGCCGTGCTCCAGCCGTCGCCCACGTAGATGTTCTCAAGCTTCGGGCAGTTGTAGAACATGTAGCCTGTATTCCAGACCTTTGCCGTGTTCCAGCTGCTGAGGTCCACCGTCGTCAGTTCAGAGCAGTTAAAGAACAGACTGCTAGTCACCTCGACGTTCTCAGTATTCCAGCTGCTGAGGTCCACCGTCGTCAGCTTCGAGCAGTAAGCGAACATATTAGACATAGTGGTCAAGCTCGCCGTGTTAAGGCTGCTGAGGTCGAGCGACGTCAGCGACGAACAGTCCGCGAACATATATTCCATATCTTGGACGTTTGCGGTGTTGAGGTTATCCAAGCCGTTGATAGTGGTCAACCCGCTGAAACCGATGAACAGAGAACGGAGGCTTGTTCCACTGAAGTTCTTGCAACTCCCGTCGATGGTGACGGTCGTGATAGTGGGCATGATTGTAAACTCCATATCCCAAGTCATTCCGTCTTGCTCCCATTCACCTCCACCGAGATAGGGATTGTTGTTCGCATTGCCGTCGTACTTAATCGTCGCCGACGTGCCGCTGACCACGATGTTCAGGACGCCTTGCGCCCATGCGCCCGATACTGCTGTCATGAGCAGAACGAGCAAACTAAATAATTTTCTTTTCATATATCTTATAGTTTTATGTTCTTGTTTTTCTTTTCAACAACGAATTAAAACGGATTTCACGAATGACACTAATTTTTTTTATATTTATTTC
>ONYS01000183.1 GCA_900322095.1 uncultured Prevotella sp. | reverse complement strand
ACAAGGTTTTACCCTCGTTTTCTATCAACTGCAAAGGTAAGGTGACAGTTGTCACGTTCATTCGTGACATTTGTAACGGATCATCGTTAGGCCATGAGTTATTACGGCGG
Organism: uncultured Prevotella sp.; assembly: GCA_900322095.1. Classification (GTDB taxonomy): domain Bacteria; phylum Bacteroidota; class Bacteroidia; order Bacteroidales; family Bacteroidaceae; genus Prevotella. Next base: position 3,568 of record ONYS01000183.1, on the reverse strand, counting down.
CAAAGATAAAGCGGCTTTCTGTATGCTTTTAGAAGATTCTAGGCTGTAACTGAATTGTAATAAGATGGAGTCTGTATTTCCCATTCACCATGTGCTGAAAAAGATTGTGTAAATGAATGCCATACCGCAGATCTTCTTCGGTCTGGCAGAAACTTATGAAGTTTTATGGAGGAACATGGGCACTATGTAGCAGATATTTAGCAAATTATTTGTACTTTTGCAGAGTCTAATCATTTTCATACTCAACATCACTCAAGATTTTATGGCAATAGGCAGTTCAGACTACGTTAATAATGGTTTAATACATTTGATGGCATGCAATCTTCACCCATTTACAAGAAACGACATTCTTGCCAATGCAATCGAAGTGTTCAAGACCAAAATGAAAAACACTCGCGATTTTATCTCCCGCTATGAAAAAGATGTCATCGAGTTTGTAGGAACCACCTACAACGGTGCGGCATTGTATTATCTGAAGCCGAAGGCATGGATGGAACTGATGAAGATGATGTCGGAGCTGCAGTTTAAACGTTTCGAAGGAGTTTCGCCTGAGAGCAAAGCGCCCTCCAGGTGGGACAGGTTTCTCATGTCGGACCAGTCTACACGCAAAGACTTCATCGAGTCCTATTACGCCTTTGTCCATGGCAAGCCCTTCGATATTCAGGCTTTCAAGGTGGGCTTGCCTGGATGGATGTCTAAACAAACAGAGACACCAAGTAGTACACTGGCCCAGTTGAAGGATGTCTTCTTCTATCGGTTTCTCGACCGGCTCGTCGATGTTCCAGAGAACAGCGCATATTTCAAGGAGACGAATGAGCAACTCCGAGATTTGCTTTTCGAATTCCGTAAACACCGTATTCTCCGTGAGAAGCCCGTCGACGAGCAGCTGCTCCTCGACACGATTGTTTGTCCGGGGAACTTCATCGGACAGAAGGCTATCGAACAGCAGGGGGTCGTCTATCTCTATCTTCATTTCCTGCGCGACGGCAATCTGAAAAAGGCACTAGCCACGGTCAAGGAACCTTGCCAGGCCCAAACTGTGCTGCAATTGATCAGCTATATCCAAAACAAGGATTATGCCCAAGCCACAACCTTATTCCAGCGTGCGGTCAGGGGCACGGGCAGCTACTTCATGCCCGACAATCCCTTGGCCAACTTCTACTACGCCATAGCCCTTTTCCTTGATGATTCGCCTGCTGCAAAGAAGAAGGTGGAGACCATCTTAAAAAACAGAAATTGGGACCGGGGGATGTATCTCGCAGAGTATATGATACTCTACGCCAAGCTCCACGACGACGTCTTTTCCAGAAATGAGATATGGAATAGATTCCAATCTCCTCTGCAGCAGACGCTCTACTATTTCGCGCTCAAGCATTTCAACCTGGTGAAGGACAAGGCCATACTTCAGAAAATCGATAACTTTATGGCCGAAAGAGTCAAGGATGGGCTGAAGCTGATCAATCTTGAGATGAGTGCTGACTTCGACTGTCTCAAGGACGAACGGGCCTCGCTGGAGAAGGAGACGGGCATGCATCCCTCGTTGCCTGTCATCAAGGTCCTGGCCCCTTGGGAGAAGGTGCTCAACGAAATCCTTGTTGACGAAGACGTCACCGGTCAGGCCGCATCTGTGAGCAAGGAGCGCATCTGCTATTATGTCGATCTCGACGACTTCTCTGTGCAGCCACGACTGCAGAAAAGTCGCAACGGCATCAACTGGTCGACGGGCCGCAACATCGCCTTGAAAACGTTTCGCGACAGCACCGACCTGCCCTATAGCGATCAGGACCGCAAAGTGGCCTTGCTCGTAAAAGAGTTCACAACGGGATGGTACGGCCCAAACTCATATAGTCTGGACGGAGCTGAAGTGATGGATGCGCTCGTCGGGCACCCGCTGGTCTTCGATGCCAGCAATCCTTCCAGCCGCATCGAAATCGTGCACGAAAAGTTGCAGCTGTCGGTAACACTTGGCAAGGATGGCTATAAAATAGTGAGCAACATAGGTTCTGGCTCCTCACTGGAGTCGGGCTTCGCAGCCTATCAAGAGTCGCCTCAGCTGGTCAAGGTGGTGAAATTCAGCAATAAGCAGAAGCAAAGTCTCCAACTGCTCAACTCCATTGGCACCTTCCCGCCCGAGGCTAAGGACAAGCTCACGAAGGTGCTCGAAGCCTTCTCCCGCAAGATGGTGGTGATGAGCGATCTGCTGGCCAACACCCAGATCAAGATGGTGGATGCCGACAGTCATATCATTTTTCGACTGCAGCCCAGCGAGGATATGATCGTTCTGCAACTGCTCGTCAAGCCGTTTGCCGTGTGTCCGCCCTATATGAGTCCCGCCGAGGGTATGGAGATTATCTCTACCATTTATAAGGATGAGAGTCTGCAGACCCACCGCAACATGAAGGCTGAGAGCAAGAATCTCAAGAAAGCCACAGAACTGCTCCAGCCCTTCGACAGTGATCAGGAAGGCGATAAGTGGATGTTGTCGATCGAGGAGTGTCTCGACCTTCTCGACTTGCTGCGCCAGAATCCCAAGGTCGGTAAGGTGGAGTGGCCCGAGGGAGCCAAATTCACCGTGAACCGCAAGCAGCTTCAACCCTCGGCCATGCACCTATCGGTCAACAGTATGGCCAGCTGGTTCGACATCTCTGGCGACATAGAGATAGGTGAGGGAGAGAAAATGAAGATCGCAACGCTGATGGAAAAGCTGCGTGAGTCCAAGGGACATTTCATTCAGCTCGGCGACAAAGAATATGTTGCCATCAGCGATCAGTTGCGCAAGCAGCTCGCCATCTTCGACAAGATGGGGCAGCAGCAGCGCGGACATCTGCGCGTAGCCATGTACAACGCCCCCGCTCTGGAGGATATGGAGAACGCGGGCTTCAATATCGAGGCCGACCAGCACTATCGCGACTTTATCAAGCGCGTGGAAGAGTCGGGCGACTTGAAGGTGCGGGTGCCCCGTAACATCAACGCCGAGCTGCGCGACTATCAGAAAGAGGGCTACGTGTGGATGTCGCGTCTGGCCTATTGGGGCGCAGGCGCTTTGCTCGCTGACGATATGGGACTGGGCAAGACCCTGCAGACGATCACCGTGCTGCTCAGCCGTGCCAAGGAAGGCGCTGCGCTCGTCGTCGTGCCCACCTCGCTGATACTCAACTGGCGCGATGAACTGGCGCGCTTTGCTCCCGGACTAAACGTGAAGATTCTCAACCAGGCCGGTGAAGACCGTGGCGACATGCTTCGCGGGGCTGCCGCTTTCGACGTGGTCATCACCACCTATGGCCTGCTCATCAATGAGGAGGAAAATCTCTGCTCAAGAGAGTGGAACACCATTGTGCTCGACGAGGCCCACACGATAAAGAACCGCGACACAAAGATGTCGAAGGCTGCCATGAAACTCAAAGGCAACTTCCGCATGCTGCTCACCGGTACGCCGGTGCAGAACAACCTCAGCGAGATCTGGAATCTGATGCAGTTTGCCAATCCCAGTCTGCTCGGCTCCTTCCAGCAGTTCACCGACCGCTTCATCACGCCGATAGAGAAGCTTCACGACAAGTCGTCGCAGCGG
>ONYS01000180.1 GCA_900322095.1 uncultured Prevotella sp. | reverse complement strand
TGATCAGCGTAAAATCTGTGGGGGCCCAAAATCCACCTTCAAAAAAAATCAATACTGAAAATCAATCAGTTACATAACTAAACCCTGCAATGTGGGCTATGTGATATCCCTGTAAGGCTCTGGGCTATATCTGAGATCTGTTTACCCTGCACACGGAGACTATCTGTATTTCTCAGAGACTCCACGAACTTACAGGATTGATGATGTTGGCAAAGTTAAGGTGGTGAAAATCTGTGAGAAAAAAAAATAAGCCTCCGTGAGAATACCACACACACTCTCTTGAAGGCATGAGCAATTAGATAAATTCACATCATTCGTTGAAAAATAAATGCTGAGCAAGCCATGTCTGCAATTTGCAGAATAGACACATCTGATAATCTATATCTGATTTTCAGAAAAATGACTTTTTCAAGTGGATTCAATCATAATATACTCCAGTCAGAGTCTGAAACACGTAGCCGCTATCTCCCGACTCCAACCTCAGGATTCGCCGTTAAAATATTCTTTTTGTCGAGAAATGCCGCAAGTTTCCGCCACACGTATTCAGGCGTAATCAGTTTGTATTGCTCGGCAAAAGTGTATTGTTCCTGCTTCTCGCGTGACATCAGATCGTCGAGGCTGGCCCACGAGGCCGGCACGTTGTCGTCCGGAATCCAGATTCGCGGGTCGCGGCCTGGCGACACCACCACAAACGACGGTACGCCGTGGGCATGCATGATATGGCGCGCGCCACCCTCGTTGCCGAAATAGAACGTGACGAAAGTGGCCATCACCGACAGCTCGCGCTGACTCTTGGCGTCGACATTCAGAAAGATGTGGCGGTCGTTGCCGCACAGCGCATAGACCCGCTTTGCGTCGTCGGCCTCCTGACCGGGAGCGAAATTGAACACAATCTGCGCGTCGTCATTGCGCGCAATGAGCTGCTTGGTGATGTAGGCCATGCCCTCGAGCGACCATTTCTTCTCCTCGAGTTTTGCCGAGACGCCTACCATCACGATGGGTTTCGTCAGGTCCAATCCCCAGTCGACGAGTTTCTTCGCCCACTGGCTGCGCTCCTCGTCGCTCACGTAGAGCGAGATGCGGCCGTCCACGTGGCTGAATCCCAACGGCCTCAGCATGTCAAGATCGTGGCTGATAGCTGTGTCGCCGGCGTGGAAACGGTGGACGAGATGGCTGTAGACCAGGCGCGTGTAACTTTTGTCGAGGCCGATGCGATACTTGCTGCGGGGCGAGAACAGCGCGAAGCCCATCGTGTTGACGGTGGAGCGCATGTCGATGATCACGTCGTAATGGACGCGGTGTACCGTCTGACGCATCTTCCACAGATTGCGCCACACGGAATGGCGCTCCTTCTCGGTGAACGTAACGATATGGTCGATTGAGGGATGGCCGCGGAAGAGCGGCGCTATCTTCTCGTTGAGCACGAAGGTGATGTCGGCTTCTGGATCGTTCTCCCTGATGCTGTTGAGCAGGCACGTGGCAATAACGGCATCGCCCATCTGCCTGAATCTGACGACGAGATATTTCATTCTTGGTTTTCTGTTTCTTGTTGTTTGGCTTTCAACCGGCGCTCAATGATTTTCGCCACAAGCACAAACTGATAAAATCCGTCGAGCACACTGCTGATGAAGCCCGGCACACCATTGAGAAATCCACGCGAGAGCACATACGACTTGAAGAATCGCCACCACGGGCGCCAGAGCAGCGCTCCCACGCCCCACTGCTTGTCTTTCTTTTTCTTCAGTTCACTGTCGGTGTAGCGGTTGATTTTCTCCACAATCTCGCCGACGTAGTTCTCGGCCAGATGGATGAGTTCTACGTCGCGCTCCTTCGGGTCCACACGCTCCACGCGGCCCTTCACCTCCGGCATCACGTGGATGATGGGCGGCCACGTGGTGACATTCTTGGCAAAGAAGCGCAGCTGATAATCGCGGCTGCGCACGCGGTGGAGCTGATTGAGCACGCGGTTGTGGCGAGGGATGAAGATGCCCCTCGGACAGTCGGGCTCAGCGATACGGCGGTAAAGGTAGTCGTGAAGCTGGGGCGTCACCAGTTCGTCGGCATCCACCACGAGCAGCCACGGCCCACGGGCAGCGTCGAGCGCAAACTGGCGCGCGGGCTCAACGATGTTGTAGTTGCCCTTCGGGAAAGTCACGATGCGGCAACCGTACTCGCGGGCGATGTCGAGCGTGTGGTCGGTGCTCTCCATGTCGCAGACCACAATCTCGTCAAAGTCCTTCACGCTCTCCAACACCCTACGGAGAAATTTTTCCGCGTTGTAGGTGTTGAGGACTACCGATATTTTATTGGGATTCTCCATCAAACAGTTATTTCATTGAGTAAATCACGCCATTGCCCCATCACCGCCTCGTGGGTGAAGGGTTGCAGGCTCCTGCCTGCCGCCTCGCCCATCTGCTGCCGCAGCTGCTGGCTGTCCATGAGGCGCATGAGGGCCTGGGCCAATCCTTCCACGTCGCCCACCTTGGGCACAAGGAAGCCGTTGACGCCATCTTGTATCACTTCGCGCGGACCGCACTGGCAGTCGTAGGCCACCAGCGGCAACCGGCACGAGGCCGCCTCGAGAAGCGCCAAGGGCAGACCCTCGAAGTTGGAACTCAACACGGCTACTGAGTGGGCGGCATACTGCGAGGGCATGTCCTTGCGGTTGCCCACGAGATGCACGCAGTCGTGAAGTCCGCTCTGGTCTATCTGCTGTTGCAGCTCATCGCGCAGCCGTCCCTCGCCATAGATGTCGAGCTGCCAGTCGGGAAACTTCTTGTTGACGATGGCCCATGCAGAGACAAGATAGTCGAAGCCTTTCTGAAACTCCAACCGTCCGACTGAAATAACGCTTTTTTTGCCGTAATCGTATACCGCGACGGGATGAATTGTCAACTCATTGTAGACGCAACTCACGTTGGAGCAGCATTGCTTCCAAAGTTCGAGGTCCTGCCGGGTCAGCACCACCACGCGGTCGTAGCGGCGGGCATACCTGATCTTCCGTCCTCGCTTGCGCAGGCGGACGAGCTTGCTCACCGTGCCGAGACGGGGATCCTTGAGCTGCAGCAGGTCGTTGTTGAAGCAAAAGTGATACCAGAACACCTTCTTCGAGCCGTCGTGGAGCGAGGGAACCACCGAGAGGCAGCGCCCACCGGTCGTGATCACCACGTCCTGGGGATGCTCGGCGAGCCAATGCTCCAGGCGCTTTTTCAACTCTCGTTTCAGCAAGATGCGCAGATGATACTTTCGGTCGTCCATTCCTAAATCGTCTTGCGTCACGTTGTCGTTGATGGGAAAGGCAGGTTTCAGTCCTTTGTTCCACGCTGTCAGAACGGTCACCTTGAAGTCGCCGGCCAGTCCGTTGGCCACCACCGTCATGATTCGCTCTGTTCCAGCGAGATGAGTGTTCGCATCTGCCAAAAACAATACGCTTTTCATTTTTTTACTCTAGGTTTGTATTCTCCTGCCCGTTTCAGCAACCGGACAGGTGTGGTTTTTGAGACGCAAAGCATGTGGCTGCTCCGCTGTCAATGTTTCTTGGACACAAAGGTACATATATAAACCGAAAACAGGTCCAATATATACAAATATTTCCTCTTTAATGTTTGATTTGTAGTTTTTTGTTGATAAAACCAGAGCAACGCACCGGTCTGCGACAGATATGATGCAGACTAATAACACTCTGTTCTGGCCGAAGCATGTCTCGTGACAGCTGTCACGAACGAACGTGACGGTTGTCACGAACGAACGCTTCCTATGTTTTCTGACAAGGATTTTACCGAAAATCTTTCAATGTTTCATATTATTTAACACATAGTGATA
>ONYS01000214.1 GCA_900322095.1 uncultured Prevotella sp. | reverse complement strand
TCGGGATAAATAAATCTGGTAAATCTGCTAAATCTGTGGTTTTATTACTTGCGAGTGTATTTTGTTTAAGACAGACACAGGTGTTTACGAGTGAGCCGAAAAAAGTTGTAAGTGACGTTTTGATGCCAAAATGCGGTAAAAAACGCCTTCTTCACCTTATTTAATATGGCAAGTTATCTGTAATTGGTGGAAAAGTTGTAGCTTTGCAGCGCAAAGTTTGTAAAACAGCAGACATCAGCCTGACAGACATGTTGAAGGCGAAAGATGGTGAATTCTTCTTCTCTAACTGGCTGCGCAACCGCAATACCATTGAGTTCCTTGGAATATGGGAGCGGTTGATGAATCCGAATTTTAATTGTGCCGAATTCGACATAATTAAATCTCAGGCCGGACTGAATCGTTTCCGTCTCAGTGCAAAAGAATGGACGGAGAAAACCAATGCCATAGGAATCATCTCGAAGGCTGGACGTTATGGCGGCACATACGCCCACAAAGACATTGCCTTTGAGTTTGCCATGTGGATTAGTCCTGAGTTCAAGGTATATCTGATACGTGAGTTCCAAAGGCTGAAAGACGAGGAGCAAAAGCAACCATCAATGCCGTTCTCATTGATGAGGGCGTACCGCAGGGCGACCGCCTTGTGCGCCTCAATCAGATTGCCATCAATCAGATGCGTGTGTTAGAGAACGATGACAATAGAAACTTATTAAAATGATATGACTCAAATTTCGGATGTATTTTTACAACGGATTGCACGGATTATACGGATTTCTCGGCCGGATGCAGAACAATCCGAATGGCAGGAGCCGCCGAGGCTCAAAAATCCGTATAATCCGTGCAATCCGTTGTGGAAAAACACTTCCGAAACTTAAATGATATGAGTGGATAGAACATAACATAGAAACGACATAAGGAAGCGTTGACTTTTTGATTCTTGTATTCTGAATTTCGCTAAAAATACACAGCCAAGATGATAGAAGTTGATGCTCGCGTTTAGGCGCGGGCTGAGACTTGTATCTGGCTGGAAGGCGTTTGGCGATGCCGAGAATACGGATGCGGAATCAGGCTCGCGTCATTTCTTTGTCTGATTAAGAAAAATTAACGCCCCCGGACGTTGATATTTCCGCGTGAACAGCGTATATAATAATAGTAAGGACAGATATAAACGAAAAGAACAATGAACAAGCAAGCCATCCTCACCCTCCTGCTCGCCCTCGTTGCAATGGCGGGACAGGCTAAACTCAAGCCGAAAGTAATAACTACGCTCAGGGGCTACCCATCGGGGGCCATAGACGAATACCACTTCCATGCAGGAAAAGCAATAGTCAAGGGGCGTTTTGTCAATCGGACGGAACACAGCTTCTCAACTTTCAATGTGACAGGAACGGACCAGTTTTCCAATCAGGAGTTTATCAGAACGATTAACATCGAGGCAGATGGTTCCTTCCTGGAACTGATTAGTCTGCCTCATTCTGGATGGGTAAATTTCGATGGCGCAGACATTCCACCAGCCTTTATTGCAGTGGGTGACACACTGGAGATACAGGTTGACGGCTCAGTGAACGAGGTGAAGCTCTCGGGCAGTGGTGCTACAGGCGAAGTGAACAGCGTCTGGCCACAGTTGGAGACTCAGTTCGCCTCGAAAGAAACACGAACGCCCTGGGAGGAAATGAACCGTGAATTCATGCTGGAGTGGAAAAACCGCAAGGTCAGGGAACTCGACCGAATAGCCAGTGCCATAGATGCTGATACCATCGCCGCGCTGAAAGATTGCTCAAACTACGCAAAGGATGTGTTGAAGACCAGTCTGCTGGCTATGCCGCTGGAGCAAATGCTTGTGGCAGTGCATCAATGGCGGTGGAGAACAAGGAACGAGGACGGAAAACCTAATCCAGCCCTGACGATTACCTCAGATTCGTTCTTCGATTTCCTCTCGGCAAGACAATCCTATCTGATGGACAATCCATTGATGATTTTCGCTGCTGATGGCAGCGGGGTCATCAACAATATGGAATTTTTTGTTCTCAACGCATATTTGTTCCTGGCAAACAATATGGAAAGATGGAGCAAGTCGACCGACTCCGATGAACTGGGCAATTACAAAGAGAACTTCGTCCTGCCGCACAACTACGACCCTGCGCTTCACCGCGAAATGCTTGAGTTTGACAAGGGCCACTTGCTTTCCTTGGCAGACTATTATGCGATGTGCAGCGACAGCATCCGCTCGCGTTTCAAACTTGACAATACGGGATTCATGATGCAGCTCTGCTTGCTTCATCGCGTCCTTGACTTCGACTTCGAGGGCTCTGACGGCTGGTTCCTCACTCGCAAGGCAGAGGAATTGGCTGGAGCTATTCCACAGTTTACCGCCTCGTCTATCTGTCACCATGCCGTGGACGTCTACCGCCGCTTTGTCATCGAACGCGAAGGAAATGCTCGAATGGAGGCGTCAGTTTCCACACCAGGCGACTCTCTCTTTCAATCGCTGAAGGACAAATATGCCGGCAACGTCATATACATGGACTTCTGGGGCATCGGGTGTGGACCTTGCCGCATGGGAATGCTCCAACAGCGCACACTCGTCGATAAATACAAAGACTCCCCAGTGCGTTTCCTCTACATCTGCAACGAAAAGGACTCGCCGCGCGAGCCAAGCCAGAAGTTCCTCACCGACAACGGCATTCAGGGCGAGCACCTCTTCCTCTCTTCCGACGAATGGAATCTCCTCACCAACAAGTTTCAGTTCAACGCCATTCCTTTCACACTTCTTATTGACAGGAACGGTAATATTGTAGAGAAGAATGTTCCACCCACTGCAGCAAAACTTGACGAATTGCTGAAATAGGAACCATACTATATTGAAAAAAAGCATAAAAACATTCATCACCGCACTGCTCGCCCTCGTTGCAATGGCAGTTGGAAGGTTGTAACGCCATCCTATCTTGACATCCCTTGGGCAGACGATACAACACGTTGGGAGTGGGGACGGAACTTGATTTCTGAACCACGAATCAATCTTTCCAACAACGAAACTTCAACAACTTAATAGTTCGGAAGCCATATAGACCACAGATTGCACAGATTACACGGATTTTTGCTGAGGGAAATCTTGACAAATGTCACAGATTCTTGCTTTCTTGGCGAAAGCCCATCGAAAGCCCATCCGGATGACTTCAAGAGTCGGCACGACTCTAATCTGTGAACCTTTAGCTCGGCGCAGCCAATTAGCCACGAACCTTCAGCTCGGCGTAGCCAATTTCTCATAAATTTAAGTTTGACTTCGTCGAGCTAAAGGTTCGGAAGTGTTTTTCCACAACGGAT
>ONYS01000179.1 GCA_900322095.1 uncultured Prevotella sp. | reverse complement strand
ATCTGTTTAATGAGTAATGTCTTTAGCAAGCATAATGCAACTAAAAAAATTCGAAGTACCTTTAACGGAAGCCAATTTTAGAGTTTTGTTACAGCCTCTCTGTAGGGAGGGGTTAGGGGTGGGTCTAGCTGGGGGTGGGTCTTCTCCTCTCTTCTTCCTTGGCCGTCAGGAATGACGGCCCTCCTACCATTCGGATTGGTAGCAATCTCATTTGCCTCGCTCTCGCAGGAACGGCTTCAGCAGGAACGTGAGGAAATAAGGGAAGGTGTAGAAACGGCCATTGAACCCTATATTGCGGTAGCAGAGTTTGATACCGTAGTGAATATCAGGGTATTGGTCACTCTCTACGAGTTTGTTCAATGATTTTGTACTATTATCCTGAGCCTTCACTTCTACCGGAATAAGCGAATGTGCATCGCGGACAAAAAAGTCCATCTCTATCGTACTCTTCTCATTGCGGTAGTAATAAAGGTCATAGCCTTCCTTGACGAGCATATCCGCCACAATGTTCTCGTAGATAGCGCCTTTGTAGGTACCAAAGTTGCGGTTTGCCCGTAGGTCTTCCTGCGACTCCTCATCAAGAGAGGCGATAAGCAGACCCGTATCCTTGAAATAAATCTTGTATTGAGACGGATTGTAGTTACCTCTCAATGGCAGCTCGGGCTCTACCAGACAATAACAAGGGTTGATGATTCCTGCATTTGTCAACCATTCAACGCTTCCGATATATTCCCGATTGCGGGCGCCAGTAGCTATCTTCGACACCTGGAATTTCTTGTTATCCTTGGCAAGAAATACGGAGATATGCCGGTAGACATTCAATATCTTTGCGCGCTCAACGCCTTCCTGAGCATACTTAGTGATGTCTTCCTCATAGTCAAGACTGAGCTGACGCTGCAGGTCAAGGGTTCCACTGAAATTTCCCTGACGGATGTAAGTATTAACAACCTCGGGCATACCGCCGATGACCATATAGTCGCGGAAGGCATCCATGAGCACGCTCATCTGCATGTCGGAAAGCGGCTTGACGTCGAGCATGTGTTGCAACAAATCGTGGGTCAAAGCCTCAGTATAACCCTTAGCCCAAAGAAATTCTTCAAAATCCATGGAATGCATCTCATAATCCTGCTTATAGCCAACGCTGTTGGATTCTGTCTGCTTATAATACAGTCCCATGAGAGAGCCTGAGCATATCACATCATAGCGGCCGTCAAGTCGGAATGACTTCAACGATGTAGCGCAGTCGGGACAGTCTTGCAGTTCATCGAAGAAGAACAGCGTGCCCTCGGGAAAGGTTAGCGAAGGATTGATGAGCGAGATATTCTTTATGATCTGGTCAACCTCATAACCATCACTGAAGATCTGTTTATACTGTTTCTGGAACACAAAGTTGATTTCAATGACGTTGGAATAGTGCGTACGGGCAAAATGGCGAATCGACTCCGTCTTGCCTATTTGGCGTGCGCCCCTCACTATCAATGGTTTATGGTCGGCATCAGCCTTCCACTGCTCCAAGAAACTATCTATCTTACGTCTTAGCAACTCCATAGCTAATCACATTTTTCCATGCAAATATAGCGATTTCATCACATTTTTCCAAGGATTTCAGCCGCTATTATCACATTTTTCCTAGAATTTCTGACTCATTAGTGCACTTTTATTCCGTTTCGTTGAGGCGGACAAGCCTCTCTTAGTCAGGAGTATTTCGACTCATCGGATATCTTCTGCGGATTACACATCACTGAATAGTACAACCAGCCCAGACAGGGCTGACTCTCAGTAACCCCAGTCAAGCGACGTCAGGAGCGCAGACTGGGGATAACGCAACGCCCCACAATCTGTACTCAGTGCCCCGAAGGTGGCACACCAGCACGTAGTGCGCAAATCAACTGCCAATAAACGCTTGATAAATGGGTCAGAACTCTTCGGTTTTCACAGATTCATGTCTCGTGACGGTCGTTACGAAACTACGTGACGGTCGTCACAAAACTGCGTGACGGTCGTCACAAAACTGCGTGACGGTCATCACGAACAAACGTGACGGTCGTCACGTGACATTTGTCACAAACGAACGTGACATTTGTCACGCACGAACGTGACATTTGTCACGAACAAACGTGACATTTGTCACGAAACATCAGCCAGCGCTATCAGCGCCATCTTCCCTTATTGAGGAAGAGAAAGAAAGGGCTTTTAATCATCTCTTTCCTGAAATTGTCGGCGATAAAGTTGCGCAATCGGCGGGGGTTCATTATCTTTGCAGCATAAAAACCATCACACTATGCAGATTCTCATTGGTTGTGCCAAAGACATGGTATCGACGGCCAACGTAGCCGTTCCCTTCCTCTCAACGCCCCGATATCTCGACGAGGCGCGCCATAACGCCATGCAGATGATGGGCTTCGACGCCGAGGCCCTACAGAAGATGCTGGGCATAAGCGCCAAACTTTCCGGAGAGGTGTACCGCCACTACCAGACTTTCTTCAACGAGGACAACACCCCCCTAGCCGCCATCACCGCCTATCATGGCATTGTATTCAAGAACTTGCAACTGGACAAGTTCTGCAGCGAGGACTTTGAATATACGCAGCGCCATCTCTGGATCACCTCCTTCCTCTACGGTCTGCTGCGCCCGCTCGACGGCATCAAGTGCTATCGGTTGGAAGGTAAGGTAGCATTGCCTGAGAATGGCATGTCGATGTTCGAATATTGGCGCAATCGGCTGACGGATATTTTCATCAACAGCATCAAGGCCGACGATGGTACGCTCATCGACCTGGCCAGTTCGGAAATGCGACAGCTCTTCGACTGGAACAACGTGGAAAAGAATGTGCGAGTGATCAAACCGGAATTCCTCGTCGCAAAGGGCGACAAGGTCTCCATGCCTTCTGTCTGGGCCAAGAAATGCCGCGGAGCCATGACGGCATGGATTCTAAAAAACAGGATGACCGACACAGAGAAGCTGACAGACTTCTGCTTCGACGGGTTCACGTACAGAGGCGACAAGGGCGACGGCAACAGTCCCGTGTTTATCGCCGAGAAATAAACAAAAGAATTATGGCAAACGCAATCATAAAATCTTTCAAGGGCAAGACCCCGCAATGGGGCAAAGGATGCTATTTCAGTGAGAACGCCGTACTCGTGGGCGATTGCACATTGGGCGACGAATGCTCGGTGTGGTTCAATGCCGTGCTTCGCGCCGACATCAACTCCATCCGACTGGGCGACCGCTGCAACGTACAGGACGGTGCCTGTTTGCATGTAGCGCATGGAGACGGTGCGGTTATAATCGGCAACGACGTGACCATCGGTCACAACGCAACGGTCCACGCCTGCACGGTCCACGATGGTGCCCTCATCGGCATGGGTTCCACGGTCCTTGACGGTGCGGTGGTTGGCGAAGGCGCCATCGTAGCTGCCGGAGCCGTCGTGCTGCAGCATACGGTCATCGGCCCAAACGAGATATGGGGCGGTGTGCCGGCAAAGTACATCAAGCAAGCCGCTCTCGGTCAAGCCATCGCCTACGCCAAGTCGTATGTGGGACTGATCAAGAAAGACCCCCTCTAACACCCCCTACAAAGGGGGAGAACGCAAATCCCCAGCACATGAAATTGAGATATCCTCTCGTTGAAGATACTTCGTCAACTTATCTTATTCTAGAAAAAAGATCAAGAATTTGAGAAGTAAAGAATTATCTTCATTCTTCCTTGAATTCTCTAATTCATTGAAAAAAAAATCTTTGAAAGAATCAAGAGCCATTCACTCACTTTCTTGTTAGCCCACATTGCAGGGTTTAGTTATGTAACTGATTGATTTTCAGTATTGATTTTTTTTGAAGGTGGATTTTGGGCCCCCACAGATTTTACGCTGATC
>ONYS01000076.1 GCA_900322095.1 uncultured Prevotella sp. | reverse complement strand
AATTATCTCAGATGGCCAAATCAACAGGAAGGATTATGTGCTAATCTTATATTGTCTGGTTTGAACCCACTTAAGGGACTTTTTAAAGTGGACTCATAATTGAAAACGATTGATTTTTTTCAAACGTTCCCGCAAACGTTTAAAAAAAATAATTCTTGAATTTTGAAGCTATATATATAAAATTTGAATTATATTTGCAACTGAACACTTAAGAACAAAAGCTATGTACTATATGAGTTTCATTATGAAATTTCTGCGAGAGTTCATTTTTATTCGAAATCTGATATTCCGTACTATGTGCTATGAGGGCAGCTTTGCACAGAGCTCTGTTACCCTTGACTGATTTCTATAATGCTTGCCGTGCAATAGTTTAGCTTAGGACGCATTGACAAAGTTAGCCAACAAATGATCGCTATAATATGACATATACAATTAAAACTAAAATCAAAGTTTATGGACAATCTAAAACGAGCATTTGGCCTGATGCTGATATGTCTGACCGCCAATGGCGTAATGGCGCAAGATATATACAAAGGTCGTGTGATTGACTCCAAGGGGGAGCCGCTCACTGGTGCAACTGTCATGGAAGTTGGTACGAAGAACGGTGCCGTGACTGACATTAATGGCAACTTTACCATTACGCTTCATAATCCCAGGAACCTCCTGCATGTTTCATTCGTGGGATTTCAAGATCAAGATGTCAAGGCTAAGAAAAACATTGTCATCACTCTTGACGAGGACAACAATAGCCTTGATGAGCTCGTCGTTGTGGGTTACGGCGTTCAAAAGAAACGCGACATAGTAGGCGCTATCGATCAGGTAAGCGGTGAAGCCGTGGAGAATCGCGCCAACACCAACATTACCCGTTCACTGCAAGGGCAGATCCCTGGCTTGACCATTACCCAGAGTGACGGTCGTTCCACACAGGGCGGTTCGATTCACATCCGTGGCAACGTCAACTCTATCGGTGCAGGTGGTGGTGCCCTCGTCCTGGTCGACGGTGTGGAGGGCAGCCTTTCACAAGTCAATCCCGACGATGTGGAAAGCGTCTCTGTGCTGAAGGACGCGTCGTCGGCCGCCATCTACGGTGCGCGTGGTGCCTTCGGTGTAATTCTCGTCACTACGAAGAGCGCTAAGGCAGGAAAGCCCGTCATCAAATACAGTGGACAGGTGTCCGCCATCAAACGCACTGTCGACTATGATGTAGTGACCAACGGCCTGCAGTATGCCACCGACTACGCGGAAGCGTGGTTGGGTGGAAAGGGTGTCTATCCCTCAAAGATCAACAATGAGTTTGGTAAGCATTGGGTGAGCTGGGACGACTGGTACGAGGAGCTGAAAGTGCGCAATGCCAACCCGCACCTCGAGAAACAGCGCGTCAATGCCAACGGTTATTACGACTACTTCGGCAACACCGACTGGTTCAAGGAGTTCTATCGTGACACCAACTTTGCCACACAGCACAACGTCAGCGTTAGCGGAGGCTCCAACCGTTCCACCTATTATATTTCTGGCGGCTATTATGGCAACAACGGTATCTATCGTGTCGGCGACGAGCACTTCAACCGCTACAACCTTCGTGCGAAGGGTACCATCAAGCTCAACAAGTGGCTCAACCTTGCCAACAACACCGACGTGTATATCGCCGACTATTATGAGCCTATCGTGCAGTATACCTATTCGCGTGACCTCAACGACCGCATCCCTATCCAGCGCCAGCTCGTCACCCAGGGATTCCCCGTGGCCACCGTGCGCAACACCGACGGCACGTGGACGCAGGCCGCCGTCTACACGGGCTATGCCGCTTTTGCAGATGGCACTTCTTGGCGCAAGCAGAAATGGTCGAGGATAACCAACACTACGACCCTCACGGCCGACATCATTAAAGACGTGCTGCAGGCAAAAGGCGACTTCACCTATAAGCGCTCACACACCTCGCGCAACCAGATTACAAACACCATTTATGCAAAAATCGCGCCAACGGTAGACAATTGGACCACGCACGCTGACTATGATGCCTACGAGGAGCGCTACTACGATACCGAGTATATGGCGGCCAACGCTACACTCGACTGGACACCGAAACTCAAAGGCGGACACTATTTCAAAGGCATGGGCGGATGGAACCTTGAAAAGGAGGACTACAAGACCACACGAGCACAGCGCAACGGTGTGCTCTTTCCCGATATGCCAAACTTCAACTTTACCGACAGCGAGATGTACTACCTCGGCGATAACGGCTCTTACGACTGGGCTTACGTCGGCTTTTTCTATCGCCTGAACTACAACTGGAAAGGTCGTTACCTCATTGAGACATCAGGCCGCTACGATGGCAGCTCGAAGTTCCCGTCAAATCAGCAGTGGGGTTTCTTCCCGTCAGCCTCTGCCGGATGGCGTATCTCAGAAGAGCCTTGGATGAAGGGATTGAGAGACAAGTTCCTCGACAATATCAAGCTTCGCGGATCTATCGGTGAGGCAGGCAACGGACTGGTAAGTCCCTACTCCTACCTCTCTATCATGAGCATCTCCCATTCGACCTCATCTATTCTCAACAGCCAGCAGGTGCTCACGACTCAGGCTCCCTCACCGATACCTACTGGCCTGACCTGGGAGAAGGTCATCACCTACAACCTCGGTTTGGACATCGACTTGTTCAAGAATCGTTTCAACTTTTCGTTTGATATCTATCGCAAGGACACGCACGACATGTATGTTGTCGGTCCCGAGCTCCCCGCTGTCTATGGCAACAACCCGCCAAAGGGCAACAACGCCAACATGAGAACCAATGGCTGGGAGCTGAGCATCGGCTGGAGAGACAACTTCGAGCTTGCCGGTCATCCGTTCAACTATCATGTCAAGGCTGCCTTGTGGGATGCCAAGAGCAAGATCACGAAATACACGGCACGCACTAACACCTGCACGGGCTATTACGAGGGCAAGGAACTCGGAGAAATCTGGGGCTTTGACGTGGAAGGTCTTTTTCAAAACGCTGAGGACATTGCCAACCATGCCAACCAGAGCTGGCTGAAGAACTTCAACCAGAAAGGTGAGGTTTGGGAAGCCGGTGACTTGAAGTTCCGCAATGTCAACGACGACAAGAAGATCGACAACGGCAACAACACTCTTGAGGATCATGGCGACCTGATCAAAATCGGCAACACCACGCCGCGTTACCTCTACAGCTTCACCATCGGTGCCAACTGGAACGGTATTGGCATTGAGACCTTCTGGCAGGGCGTGGGCAAACGCGACTGGATGCCTAACGGTGAGGCCGGACTCTTCTGGGGACAGTACGGACGTGGATACGGCTATGACCTGCCGTGGCAGAGCGCAAGCGACCGTGCCGGAGTAGACGAGAACGGCAACATAACCAACCCAAACGCCTATTGGCCGCGCCTGCGCGCCTATATCGCCAACTCCTCTCGCGGTCCGATGAGCGTGAATAACAACCGCTATCTGCAGAATGCGAGATACCTCCGCCTGAAGACCATCACACTTTCTTACACCCTACCCTCAGCATTTATCAAGAAGATCGGTCTGACAAGCATCATGTGCTATCTCTCCGGAGAGAACCTCTTCACCTTCACTCCGCTCCACAAATATGCCAAGAACTTTGACCCAGAGGTCATCGGTGCCGGTGACTCTGAGGGATGGACAGGCAGCACGACGGGTGGCGAAATGGCTGGGTCTGGCTACAGCTACCCGATGACAAAGTCAATCTCCTTCGGGCTGAACGTCTCTTTTTAGGACTGCCGTATGAAAGTATGAGCAGTGAACACATTACCTTATAATGACATTAATTATAGTGCATCATGAAAATGAAAAAGATATATATTTGTCTTGCGCTTGCGGCACTGGCCTTGGGTTCTTGCGATGATTTCTTGGACAAGACTCCGATATCGAAAATAGACTCTGAGAAGTACTTCAAGAACGAGAAGCAGCTGCAAATCTATGCCAATGGCCTGTATTTCGACTTTACCCCGGATGCTTACAGCCTCACGATAGACGGCGCCGGCGTGAACGACTACATTGCCCGCAGCTCCGACTCGGAGTTCCTCCTGCCGAGCTACTCAGTAAACAAAGAAGGTGGATGGACCTACAGCTCCTGGAAGGATTTGTTCCGTGTCAATTACTTCCTCGAGCATATAGACAAGGCCAGGGGTGCCTGTACATCCGAGCAGCTGAACCACTATCGGGGCATTGCCCGCTTCTGGCGCGCCTGCTTCTACGCTGACAAGGTGAAGACCTACAGCGACGTGCCTTGGTACAGCAATACCATCGATGCCAACGACACCACGGCTCTCTTCAAAACACGCGACGACCGTGAGCTCGTCATGGACAGCGTCCTTGCCGACCTCAACTACGCTTGCGAGAACATCAAGGAATACAACAACACATCCGTCACTCCCTGGATGGCTCTGGCCATGAAGTCGCGCATTTGCCTCTACGAGGGCACCTATCGCAAATATCACTTAACCAACCCCTCGACCAACCAGCCGTGGAAAGAGGCCAATGGCTCCCGGAAATTCCTCGAAGAGTGCGTGAAGGCTTCGGAAGAAATCATGAACTCAGGCAAGTTCAGACTGTACAACACGGGAAAGCTCGAGTCCGACTACCACTATATCTTCTTGCAAGAGGCTCCGGTCAAGCAGGAGGCCATCTGGACAAAGGAGTATAATATCCAGTTTGGTGCCATGCACGATTTGTCCAACCGCTTCGTCTCTCCTGGTAACAATACAGCACGCTGGTCTCCTACGCAAGAGTTTGTCAACACCTACCTGAAACGAGACGGCACACGCTTCACGGACGATAAGAACTATAAGACGAAGACATTCGCCCAAAACTTTGAGAACCGCGACTACCGTTTGGCACAGTCGATGATGCCCCCGGGGTACACTAAAAAAGTGGGCGGCGTGGACAAGGCTACCGTGCCCTCATGGAACGTCACCATGACTGGTTACCAGATCATCAAGTGGAGCATTCCTAATGAGGAAGCAGAGGGCGTGAACTGCTCCTACAACTCTATTCCCGTCATCCGCTATGGTGAAATCTTGCTCAATGAGGCTGAGGCTAAGGCTGAGTTAGGACAGATGAACACCACTGTATGGGACAAGACCATCCGCCTGCTCCGTGAGCGGGCTGGTGTGAAAGGCGACGCTCCTACTTCGGCCGATCCTTACATGGAGGCTTACTTCAACAACACCGTGACCGACCCCTGGATTCTGGAGATACGCCGTGAGCGCGGCATTGAGCTCTTCTTTGAGTGCGGAAGCATGCGCTACCACGACCTTATGCGTTGGGGACAGGGCAAGATCTTCGAGCATCCCTATGGAAGCATCTATATCGGACAGAAAGGAAAGGCTATCGATTCCAACGGTGACGGCAAGCTCGACTTGGAAGTAGTAGACAAGGCTCCTGCAAAGAAAGAGTCCGGCATAACTTATATCAATCTAAGCTCGTCCAAGTTCTACGAGTGGTCTGATACCGAAGGCAGGCTCTACAGGATTAACAACTACAAGTGGGACGACAAAAAATATGTCCACCCGCTACCCGTCTCCGCTACTGTCAATAATCCGAATCTCAAACAAAATTACGGTTGGAAATGATGAAGATCAATAGTTTCATTAAATATGCAGCATGCGCCGTGGCCTTTGTGGCATCAGTGAGCGCATGCTCCGATGAAGATGACAATGTACTGCTTTGCAGTGATCATCTGATGGAGTTTTCCTATTCTCCGGAGAGCAAAGAGTACACCATCTGTGCGTCGGGCGATTGGACAATTAGTACAAACGCATCGTGGATACACTTCGACAAAACCTCAGGAGTAGGTGACGGAAGTACACGCGAGAAGATCACGGTAACCGTCGACCACAATATCTCTGGTGAGCGTACCGATTCGTTTACGGTGAACGGTGGCGGATATAATCTTGTGACTAAGATCGTGCAGGAGGCCGGCCATGCGACCGTCTTAGGCACTCCGTCACTCAGCGTTACCCTTCAGGCAGGAAAAAATGCTACAGGGACCAAAATCGTAGTGCCCTACAGCTATGGATATAAAGGTCAAAAGATCACTATCACACCGACTCTAAGCGGTGACGGTGCTAACGGCCTTCAGGCCGAACCTGTCACAACAACATTGACCAACGAGACAGGAATTATCACCATACCTATTAACGGAACGCCTGAGGGAAGTGGCGACCTTTCTGTGAGTCTGAAGGCTGACGACACCTCCATTGATGCGACTTCCGCCACATTCTCAGTTGTTGGAGCTATTATCTTGGAACAGCACTTTGATCTTATGATCTGGGGGGGCAACTTCATCACTGGTGAGAAAGGTATCTTATTCTCAGGCTGGCACACCGATGCATCCGGAAAGAGAGATGGTACAGCTGATTCACAGACTACATGTAATCCTACTTCTGAGGCTGGCGATCTGCTTGGTCCAACTTGTCCGTGGAACGACACGTTTGTCAAGTCTCGTGGAATATGGGGATGGTCAGGAGAAGAGGTACACGAACGTCCAGGTTTCGTCAAGATGGGTAAGACTAGCGTCCCAGGTGTGCTGACAACGCCCGCTTTAGGAAGCAAGGTTCCTGCAAACGGAAAGATCCATCTTTCTTTCCGAGCTGCAAAGTACCCACAGGAGTTGGAACTCGGAGTCATCATCGACATTAAGGTCGAAGGACCGGGTGTGGTTCAGAATTCGACCTATACTCTGAAAGGTAAGGTTGGCATGACCAAGAACAAGGAAACTTCCGAGTGGGAGAATATAAGTACGCTCATCACCGGAGCCACGGCTGGCACAAAGATTACCATCACCTGCCACAATGATGTGCCGGGAAAGAAAAACTCCAAAGGCCAGATCTATGGATGCCGCTATGCCCTCGACGACATTGTCGTGACACAGTAATATTATAGGCGTAAACAATAATGTGATATTCTGACGCAAAAATATAGTAATCGTGACACAATAAAATAATGATATCAATTCAGTGATCCTATTCAAGCAGGTATCAATCTGTCTGAACGGGATTACTGATTGTTTTTTTCCATAGGACACCTTGTTTTCAAAAGACACCTTATGAAGAATAATATATTCCTTAAAACACTCCTTGGCCTTCTCATGCTGCCTATAGTGCTGTTCGCCTCCTGTGGCGGAGGCTCCGACGACGACCCCGTCCCCCAGAAGCCAACCACTCCGGACAAGCCTTCGACAGAAATATCGGTCAAGGAAGGCAATGACCTCTACGGCATCATCACCGACCAGGATGGCAAGACCGTGAGCGGCGTTGTCGTCACCGACGGTTATTCGGTAGCTACGACAGATGCCCAAGGCCTTTACCAAATGAAGCGGAACACAGCCGCCAAGTTTGTCTATTATACCAACCCAGAAGGCTATGAGCCGGACAATAAAGGCTTTTATCAGACATTGTCAAGCTCAGTCAAGCGTTACGATTTTAAGTTAGGTAAGGCTATGGGCGACGACACCCATTTTTGCCTACTGCTCATCACCGATCCCCAGGTACGATCCGACAAGTCGATGATCCGCTTCCGACAGGAGGATGTACCTGCTATGAAAAGTTGCATCTCGTCCGCCTCACTGCCCGTCGTTGGCTGGTCGTTGGGTGACGACGTACATGAACAGTGCCCGCAGTATGAAAAGCAAATGCACGAGATCATGACAGGAATGGGCATTCCTTTCTTCTCCGCTATTGGCAACCACGACTATTTCAAGGTCAACAACAGCGACACTGAGCCTCGCTCTAAGGCGGAGTATGAGAAATACTGGGGACCGACATGGTACTCCTTTAACAAAGGCGATGTTCACTTTATAGCCCTCAACAATGTCAAGTACTCTTCCGGAGTGAAGTATGATGACAAGGGCTATATTGACGAGGCGCAACTCAATTGGATGCGCGAGGATCTCGCCCATGTCAGCACGTCGAAGTTGGTCATTGTCGGATATCATATTCCTATGACCTACAAGTCGGACAACCCGACTCGTGACCGTATGCTGAAGCTTCTGGAAAACTATCCCAACCGTTTGCTTATGGCTGGCCATACCCACTATATGCGCCATACTGTTGCGAGCGACCCGATAAAGATTGAGGAGCGCATTCATGCAGCCGGATGCGGCGCTTTCTGGTGGTCGACCATTAATCGTGACGGTGCGCCGAACGGATTCTCTATCTACGAGATCAAAGGCAACCAGATTGTCAGCAACCATTGGGTGAACGCTATAAAGGACATGCCCGACAATATCCGGCTGACGCGCGGCGACTTCTCTTATGGCGACCTCAGCTACGGCCTGACCTCCGATTACGTGGTGGCCAATGTATGGAACTGGGATCCATGGTGGAAGGTGACGATCTCTGAGGATGGAGGCACGCCCGTCGCCATGGAGCAGAGCCTACTTCACTCGCCGAAGATCAGCTCCGATGCCTGGGCCGATGGCTATCTCGTTGGTGAGCGGAAGCGCAATGTCACAAGTTTCTCTGCCTACAACCAACATCTTTTCCTCTATAAGCTCAAGAACCCTGAGGCAAAGGTCGTTGTCACGGCTACAGACCGTTATGGAAACAAATACACTCAGTCGGAGTTTACGACCGACTACAGTGAGTGCAAGGTCGACGGCACCAATTTCTCTCCGGCAAAGAGACGCTGAGAACTTGCCTCGCTACAAACAGCTTTTCATGTAGGTCAATAACTTGTCATATAAGAAAAACGTTCCATATAGACTATGAATAAGAGATTGCGCAACTTGATGATCATGCTTGCGTGTCTGCTGCTGACTGTTCCCATGTCAGCGCAGGCCGCCAAGACATCCCTCAGCAAAGTCTTCGGTCACGTCACCGACGAGCAGGGCAAAGCCGTCGCCGGGGTGGTCGTCAGCGACGGCTACCAATGCGTCACCACCAACAAGAAAGGTTTCTATTGTCTGAAGCGCAATGCCGCGGCAAAGTTCGTCTTCTATACGAATCCCAAGGGTTACGCCCCCGACAGCAAAGGATTCTATCAGAGGCTGAGCAAAAACAGGCAGCGCTACGACTTCGTACTGGGTCCCAGGACTTCCGACGACAGCCACTTCCGGCTGTTGCTGGTCACGGACCCGCAGGTGAGGTCAGACAAATCGTACAACCGCTTCACTGCCGAGACCGTGCCTGCCATGAGGCAGACCATCGCCGGAAGCTCCCTGCCTGTCGTAGGGTGGAGCTTAGGCGACGAGGTGCACGAGCAATGCGCATGGCTTGAGGACGGCATGCACGCCAGCCTCACAAGCCTGGGCATCCCCCTCTTCTCGGTCATCGGCAACCACGACTACTTCAAGGTCGAAGGCAGCGACAAGGACACCGCCCCGCGCACAGCCGACGAATATGAGAAATATTGGGGACCGACGTGGTACTCCTTCAACAAAGGCGACGTCCACTTCATCGCCCTCAACAATGTCAAGTACCTGTCCGGCACCAAATACGATACCAAAGGAATCATCAGCGCCGAACAGCTGGCATGGATGAAGGCAGACCTGAGCCATGTGGACAAGTCGAAGCTGGTCATTGTCGGCTACCACATTCCGATGAGCCATATGACCGGATCCAATGGCCGCGACGACAAGAATGCGGTGCCCGGCGGCCGCGACGAGATGCTCAAGCTCCTTGCCGACTATCCCAACCGTCTGCTCATGGCAGGCCACACTCACTACATGCGCCACAGCACCATCAACGGTCCCGTCAAGGTGGAAGAGCGAATACACGCGGCAGCGTGCGGCGCATTCTGGTGGACAACCGTCAATAGCGACGGAACCCCCAACGGCTACTCCGTCTACGAGATCAACGGCAACAAGATTGTGAGCAACTGGTACCGCACCGTCAATGTCCCCAATGCTTACAAGGACAATCCGCGCGCCTATCAGATAAGACTGCACCATGGTGACGCGACGTTCGGCGGAAAGTATGGCAACTGCCATTTCGGTGACGGCACGCAGCTGCCCTCCGACTATATCGTGGCGAATATATGGAACTGGGATCCGCAATGGAAGGTTACGGTCTCGGAGGACGGAGGCTCACCGGTTCCGATGACGCAAGGCACGGAGTCGGCACCGACAGTTGAGCACGATGCTTACGCGCCCGGCTATCTTATCGGTGTTCGTCACAGGGCTCCAGCCCACTTCCGTGCCTTCTGTCAGCACCTCTTCGTTTACAAGTTGAAGAATCCGGCCGCAAAAGTCACCGTGAAGGCTACCGACCGTTACGGCAACACCTACACGCAGTCGACATTCACCATCGACTTCTCCAGTCTGAAAGTAAACGGGGCCGACTTCAAGCCATAATATAAAGAACATCCATTAAGACAAAGAACGTCCATTAAGAAGAAACATCAACAAGAACAAATAATCATGAAAGCAAAATACTTAGGATTCATCCTTGCCGCGGGCCTTGCCGTCCAAGCCCGGGGACAGGCCATCGTTGACCGTCCTTCGTTCCTCACCCAGTCGCAGGAGCCCGATGTCTACCGCTACCTGCCGGCTCCTCCCGACACCTCGAGCATCGCCTGGCTTGCTGATTTCAACCGTTATCAATGGGGCATATTGCAACGGGACACTGACCGAGGCAGGCAAGCTGCTTTTGATGCCTACTGGCAGCCGGACAGCATTCTGAAAGGTTTTGAGCCCGTCGTCGGATATTATCTCTCAAGCAAGGAGTTCCCTGAGACTTACAAGCTCCTGTCCTATGCCTGCTGGGACATCGAGAAGTCAATCTTAGAGGCCAAGCGCAGATATAAACGCAAGCGGCCTTACGTGCAGTTCAACACCCATCCCTCCGACCGCACCCAGGAGGAGTCGCTGCGCTACACCGGCTCTTACCCTTCCGCTAATTCCGGGCGAGGATGGGGCATCGCTCTCCTTCTGACCGAGCTCTTCCCCGACCGGGCCAACGCCTTGCTGAAACGAGCCTACGACTATGGCGAGAGCCGCGTCATCACCGGCTACCACTATGAGAGCGATGTCGCCGCCGCACGCTTAGCGGCCAGTGCGGTCGTGGCCCGTCTCCATGCCGCACCTGCTTTCCAGCAGCAGTTGGCGTTGGCAAAAAAAGAGCTGCAGAAGAAGGCCTTCTCCAAGTGGATTTGCAAGCAGATGGCACCGTTGGAAAAGAAGGCGCACGAGGCCTTCCAGGGCATGGCTATCTCCGGCAACATCCTCGTCAGCCTGCAGAACAAAGGCTACGCACGGCTCTACGAGCTGCCTTCCATGCGTGCCCTGACCGATACCTTCCGGCTCGGTTCCTGGGGAAGCAACAACCATGCTAACGTGGCGACGTTTGGAGTGGAGAAGTACGATCCCGCTGATGCCCTTCCTTTGCTCTATGTGGCACAGGCTCACTTGAAGGCCTTGAAAGACGGCATGAAGAATACGTGCTTCGTAGAACGGATTCTGCCTGAGGGTAAAGCCGAGTTGGTGCAGAGAATAGGTATCAAGGACCATGACAAATGGTATGGTAATGCTATGCAGTGGACTGTTGACAAGGAGCGCAAGTTGCTTATTGGATTCGGAAATACCAAAGGAAACACGATAAAAGGCAATTTGACACGCATCATGATATTCTCGCTCCCTACACTCTCCGAAGGCCCCGTCGTATGGCTCGACCCCGCGAAGGCCATAGAGAACTATACTATCCAAGACACCGACACCCGCTATCCGGGCATGATCGTTGGTCAGGGTGCATGTGTGCGCAAGGGACTGCTGTGGCTTCCGACAGGCTTTGGCCGCATTGGATTTAAGAGCATCCTGTGGGCATGGAATCTGAAGACACGCAAGATGGACCGAATCTTCGACCTGCAGGCGGAGATGCCGCACGAGCTTGAGGACATCGACTTCTACAAAGGTAAAATCATCATGCAGACCAATGGCGACGGCATAATCACAATGGAAGAAAAATGAGATAAATGAGAAATAAAGCAAGTAGGGTGTCCAGTTAGTTGTTCCGAGGAACAGAAGCAGAATTCACCTTATGAATTGTTTACATAATGTTCTTGTGTTTAACGAAGGCCGAGTTCTGTGCAAAATGAAGAAAACAATTAAAATAATAATTCTATCAGGCGTTAAATAATAATGCCTGATAAAAACGAACGATAAAGATTATGAGAAAAACTATTTTGTTGTGGATAGTCTTGTTTTTTGCCTTAAGCTCCTACGCAGGCTCTTTCATGCGACAGCTTGGTCACCCGGGAGCCCAGATGGAAGTGTTTTTACCTCAATCTGTTAAATCAACAGGGAGAATGGTCGTTATCCTTCCGGGCGGAGGCTACGCCAAATGGATGGGAACCTATGAAGGCACTTGCTGGGCACCTTATTTCAATGAACGTGGCATTGCGTGTGCTGTAGTCAAATACCGCATGCCGGACGGTGATCGGCATAAGCCTATAACTGACGCTGAGGCTGCCATACGTATGGCACGTGACAGCGCTGAAGTCTGGCACATCAACCCCTTAGATGTTGGTATCATGGGCTTCTCGGCAGGAGGCCATCTCGCCTCCGTCATCTCGACGCTCGCCCCCATGGATGCTCGCCCCGACTTCTCTATTCTCTTTTATCCCGTCATCTCGATGGAATATAAATATGCCCACCACGGTTCCGTAAACAACTTCTTGGGCAAAGACAAGGATAACCAGGCTGTGGTAGACAGCTTCTCAACCGACAAGGCAGTGCGCAAGCATGCAGTGCCGCCGACCGTGATTTTCCTTTGCAATGATGACGACATTGTGCCCATCCTGTCAAATGGTGTGGCTTACTATTCAGTTCACCACAGGGGCCTTTCCCTGAGCAAAACGGGAAATAACATTTCCATCCCTGCGCAACAGATTCACTGGGAAAGTAGTTACCTTTGCA
>ONYS01000228.1 GCA_900322095.1 uncultured Prevotella sp. | reverse complement strand
GGCTTATCGCGAATACTACGTGCGCATGTTTCAGTGGGCCACCTTCCTGCCGATGCTCCGCTCCCATGGCAGCGACACGCCCCGCGAGATCTGGCGCTTCGGTGAGCCCGGCACTCCTTACTACGATGCCATCCTGCGGATGATACGCCTGCGCTACCGCTTGCTGCCTTATATCTACAGCATGGCAGCGGCACAGACACGGGGCAACTACACCATGGCACGCCCCCTGGCCTTTGACTTTCCCAACGACAGCACAGTGCTCGACTTGAAGGATGAGTATCTCTTCGGCTCCATTCTCGTCTGCCCCGTGACGCATCCGATGACCGAGACGACGACGCGCAGGGTCTATCTGCCCCGTGGTTGCCAGTGGTATGACTATTGGACGCGCCGCCGCTACGAGGGCGGACAGTGGCTCAACCTGCCATTGACCATCGACCGTCTGCCGCTCTTCGTCAAGGCCGGAACGATCATTCCTATGTCCGACGTAGTCGAGTACTCCGACGCACAAGAGGGCAAGCCTGTCACCACTCTGGTCTTCCCCGGCGCCGACACCTCGTTTATCCTCTATCACGACGACGGCTTTTCCTACGACTACAAGAAAGGACGCTATCAGCTCACCCGCCTCGTGTGGAATGACAAGCAAAGGAAACTGACAGTAAAGGGACCTACAAAGGTGAAGTGCAGCATCGTCAAGTGACACAGCCGCAATTATCGAATAGAAAGGCAAGTGCCACTAAGGGCTCATGCCCTTGAAAGGGACTCACCATGAGAGCATACAGAATCTGGAGTTATGGTAGGAGGTGACGCGAGACGCTTCGCTCCCTACAGTTCTCAGCGAGATCTGTCCAAGACCGTTTGTTGGATAAAGTGACATTTTTCCGCCCAAATACAGACGATTTTCTGAACAGAGGGCATGTTGCTCTCAATTTTGCGAATTTTGCGCATGTTTTTATAAGTACCAGACAGTCAATACGTTACGATTATAAAGGCATTCTTTAAAATCAAAATTACTTGTAGGTGATTATCAAAGTGCCTTTCTGACCAAAAATTCTCTAGAGAATTTTTGATCAGAAAGGCGTTATGATGCTATCAGAACGCCTTTCTGACAAGGTCTAAAAGCCGTGATGAACAAGTCAACACGCTATTTTCTCACTCTCAAAGTCCGTTTCCGACGTTCAACTCCTCATTTTTCGATTTTTCGTTCTCTAGATTGCAAGTTCTCGCGGAGGTGTTTTTGTCGGAATAATGAGACACAGAGCCACAAAGAAGTCTTCGCCTTTTGGAGTACTCTGAGGAAAGCTCTCTAATCCCTGTTGACCCCTTGCAGCATTTCACTCCCCCTCTCCTTGGGAGAGGGGACGAGGGGGGTGAGGCTGCTGGCGAGGCCTTTGGTGAGGCTACTCCTTACCACCAGTTTCCCTTCCACGGCCTGGAACTTGATGTCGAGTCCGGCGAAGGGCATGCCATAGACTTTGTCCTCGTCACGCTGTATCTGTGGCCGGGGATCCTCCTCCAGCACAGCACGCAGGGCCGAAATATCTTCCGCTGTGAGACCTGCAGCCCGCAGCTGTGCGAGGACATCCGCCGGCATCTCCACTTCTACCTTCTGCCACTGTCGGCGGTCAACGAAGCCACTGCGTGCCTCGGGATGGCTGTCGGCATAGGTCACATAAGGTTTGATGTCGTAGACGGGCGTACCGTTCATCAGATCCGCACCGAGCACATGGAGCACCGGACCGCGCGGCGTGTCCCACTCGACATGGTCGAGGCGCACCGACGACAGCCCAAGACCATTGGGCCGGAAAGGACTGCGACTGGCAAAGACGCCCACCCGCACGTTGCCGCCAAGGCGTGGAGGCCGCACGGTAAGACTGGTAGGGGCATGGCGGTTGGCCGAGAAGCCCCACACCAACCACAGATAGTCAAAGTCCTCGATGCCACGCAGGGCATCGGGATTGCGGTAGGTCTTCTCCAAAACAATCTCTCCCCGCAGTTCCGGCACGATGCCGCTCTGCTTGGGAATGCCAAACTTACTGCCAAAGGGCGAATGAAACGTTGCAATCTTCTCTATTTCCATGCTGCTTCGCGGATATTAAGATGAGATTGCAAAGGTACGAAAAAAAGTTCTCGCATGGATTAAAAAGAGGAAGATAGTTAGTATCTGATAATGTCATTCTTAGACATAGAATCCTTCACCTAAAGTTGCACATTACAAAATAATTGCGTAAGTTTGCAAAAGAAATAAGAACAGTGCACTATGGAGCAGACGATGAGAAAATAGCCAGTAGGCATACAGACCTTCGAGAGACTTATTAAGGATGGTTTCATCTATGTTGACAAGACCGACTTGGTTTGGGAATTGGCACATTATGCAAAGTTTATTTTCTTGAATCGTCCCCGACGCTTTGGCAAGTCACTGCTCACGTCGACCTTGGAATCGTATTTCAAAGGTGACCGTGAGTTGTTTGAGGGATTGAAGATCATGGAGCTCGAAAAAGAATGGACGCAGTACCCGGTCATCCATCTCGACCTCAGTTCTACGAAGGGATGCACTACGCCTCAGGAGTTTCAACAATCGCTGATTCAGACTTTGAAGCAATTGGATATCTACGAGGAGAACGCCGATGAGTTTACACCCGGAATGAAGCTTGACGGACTGATCAGACGATTATATAAGGAGACTGGTAAGCAGGTAGTGGTCCTCATCGACAATTATGATGCCGCTTTACCTGACGCACTTGGTGACCAGGCTAAGCTTGACGCCATGCAAGAGGTGTTACTGAATTTCTGCATACCGCTCAAAGTCGAAGAGCAGTATGTCGAGTATTGCTTCATCACTGGCATCACGAGATTCCCACAACCGAGCATCTTTTCAAGCTTCAACAATATCGTTTATGTATCTATGTGCCCTGAGTTCGCATCTATCTGCGGCTTTACGGAGCATGAGGTACAAACTGTCTTTAAGGAGAGCATAGAGCAGATGGCCAAGGATTATCACCTGACCTATGAGGAGATGTTTAACAAGATCAAGCAGAAATATGGTGGCTACCATTTTGCTGAAGATGCAGAAGAGGTCTTCAATCCTTTCAGCCTGCTCAATGCATTAGGTGACCGACA
>ONYS01000178.1 GCA_900322095.1 uncultured Prevotella sp. | reverse complement strand
TGATTTACCGCATCAACATGACCAACGTACACGCCACCATTGACGGGGAGTCGCTGACACGACTGATTGCCCGCCGTGATGTTCTGTCCAAGCGTGTGGCCATCATGGGGAATATCGCCAATCAGATTGGCTCCAACGATATACGCTTTGGCAAGAACGAGATCCGATCTATCCGCACGGTGGATGTCAGGGAGCTCCACAAGGAGGTGGACAAATACTCCAAACAACTCCGGGAGCTTGACTTGAAGATTCAAGAACTCAACTGGACAGTAGAGTTGGTAGAATAAGGCCGTTGGTCGAATAAGACTTCGAAGAGTAGTTTTCTGAGCGCAACAGTGGCGGCAAGACTGACGACAGCACCCAAAGGGCTGAATATCCCCCTTATGCACAGGCACGCACAGCGCATGGGGCACAGGGTACACGGGCATGCCTTATCATATTTCGCGATATGAGGCAGCACAATTCACAGCGCACTACCATTTGCCGACTATTCGGTACAGAAAACGAGGGCGGGAAGAGGGAAGATAGGAGGCACAGCGTCCTCGCTGTGCAAGGTTGTGAGGCGAGACGCCGCACCTCCTACTACAAACAGTTTTATCATATAATAAGGTTATGGACAACAGGGCAAAATTTTATTGTTGGCTGATTGGCAAGTTGGAGCGTCGCCGCATGACTATACAAGAGATTTGTGATGACTGGGCGGAGTCGTCGAGCAATATCGACGCCAAGGAACTCAGCGTGCGCACCTTCCATCGCTACCGAGAGGAGATAGCCAATCTCTTCGGCATTGAGATAGAGTGCGACAAAGCTGACGGCTACCGTTATTTTATCCGTCGCGACCGCTATGCCGACACCGAGATTTCTGAATGGCTGCTCAGCTCCCTGCGAATGGCTTCGCTTGGCGACAGGCTCAAGTTTCACAATAAGGTGATGTTGGAGAAGGCGCCGGAGAACACACAGTATCTCGACGACATCATCCAGGCTATTGACAAGCGTTACGCCATCAGGTTCCATTACCGCACACCCTATGGTGACGAGATGGAGATGGAGCTCGTCCCTGCTTTCCTCCGCCTGTTCCGCCAGCGCTGGTATGTCATTGGCAACCTGATGCAGCAGGATGACCATGATCCCAAGCCCAACGCCGACGGTTCCGACTATCGTCCGCGTGTGCTGCCCTTCGACCGCATCAACTACTTGGAGATAGTCTGCGAAAAGCAACTGCTGTCAAAAAAGACACAGGAATTGTTGAGCCCAGACAACTTCTACGATGGCTGTTTTGGTATTATCCGTCAGCAGAATCTCTCGCCACGGAAGATACGTATCCGTGCCTTCTATCCGGAGAACAACTACATCGAGGAGGTGCCGATTCACGAGAGCCAGACCAAGCTACGTGATGCCGTCGACGGCTCCTATACCGACTATGAGCTCTACGTCAGTCCCACGCGCGACTTCGAGCAGGAACTGTTGTGGCATGGCAGGAAAATCATTGTCCTCAGTCCCGACGACTTCCGCCAGGAAATGATTGGCATCCTCAAAGACATGGTGAGAAGTTACGAGACTGGCGAGAACATGGTGGAGGAATAGAATTAAATGTAAGAACTATGACAAACGTACAAAGAGTTCTGCCTTTTGGCGAGTGATAAAGGCGGTAGCCTCACATTTATATCCCAACAACTGGTCATCATACGTGGCATGGTCGGATGTATGCAAGGTCGCACCATTTGAGGGCGGCAATCCGTCTGATAGCCTTTATTATGCTATAAGAGACACCTGTACTTGGAGTTATTAGATTCAAATGAGTGTTGTATGCAATAAATCAAGAAACATTAAACGCGTGTGAATGTAGTCATCATCAACTTGTGTAGCATTACGCTCATCTTCTTCTGTTGCATACAAGTATTTGAATCCATTTCTCTCATAAAAAGAAAGTACTTCGGGTTTATTATATGCATCCACGACAAGGAAACGACATCCCGTCTTATTGTCATCATCAAGAAACCACAACTTGATGAAATTCAAAATCTGTCTGCCCACCATGAAGCCCTTGCCTTGATAGGACTTATTAACTCCCAACCTTCCAATAAGGACTGCAGGATATGTACGCAGATGCTTTAGCCCTGGAATCTTACGTTGTACTCTGTTAGTAGAATTCTTTGGAATGAACGTCGTCTTTATACTATCGTTTGAGACCGTGAAGAATGCTACAATCTCAGATGTAGCATTATTAAAGAACACATAGGTCTTGCCCAAATGCTCTTTCCCATACAACAAGGCATGGTTATGAAAGAAGTCGTCAAGGTCGTCATCACCACAAGTGAATGGTAATGCGACTATATCCTCTGTCAAATCAACTCTGACACAATTCTGGCTTATATCAAAAGAATAATCGGTCATTTCGGATTATTTCTTGATTACAAACTTACGGGATCTTTCCTCCATTGCCTTAAAAGCAGCCTTCATCTTCTCTGGAATTTGTGTTAGAGGAGAATTCTTTGCATCTTCGACTAAATTATTGAAATAGTCCGCATCCTTACCTGTTAATACTGGTATGTTTTTAATTGCAATTGCCATAATTTTCCTTTCTTTTCGGCAAAGGTAGCTATTTGTTTTGGAAAAACAAATAAAGATGCCAACTTTTCTTTCGCCTCATTGATATTCCTCTCCTTAAGAATTAGTTAAAAGTTAATAATGAATTTATAAACTATACTAAAACAAATCACCACTTATAGTCAAGGAATTGTCAAAACTCAACAAATTACCCTTGTAAATTATTGTACCATTTACATTGTAACTGTCTGATTATCAAGCAATATTTTATTTCCACATGAATTATAAGATTTGTGAGAAATTGGGGAGAGGGGAGTAATTACTTTCAAGGGGGAATGGAACGGTATTGAGTAGGGGCGGCTCTCCATGGCCGCCCTAACATGCTTGGCGGTAATATAATGGGCGCACTGGATATTTCCAGTGGGCCGATATTTGTAATCTTCTCTGGTTACGGATCTATAATTGGTTAGAGAGGTCTAAAACTCAAGGAAAATAGTCATAGGCATGCTTAAGCTCCCGATGGAGCTATGGTGTGGAAGTGATGGGGCAGCCTTTGCGAGCAAGCTCGCAGTCTGCCCCATAGCTTTAGACCCATTGCTCCTTGGGGAGCATAAGCCTGGCCATGATTTTCTTTTTCTTTTTCCGTTTGAAAATGTATAAGTGATTATGACAGTATAAAGATTTATATTTCCTCTCACCATTGTTCCACGGAAAATATCCAGTGCGCCAATAAATGTCTTGCGGGGTTAGGGCGGTCACGGCGGGCCGCCCCTACACCAAAACCATCAATACCCGCCTCTTGTTGGTTTCGCAGTTCCCTCCCCTTGGGGAGGGCTAGGGAAGGGCTCCCCTTATTGCGGATACACCATATTGGCGTCCGTCATTTTCATGAGCACCTCGTCGAGGAACTTGCGGGCTTCCCAGCGCGCCATCGGCAGGTCGTGGAGCAGGTAGTTGCCGCAGTCGCGTGGTGCAGCGCCGGGGATCTCTCCTTCGAAGTCTGCGATGAAACGGAATGTGCGCTGCATGAGCGGTACGATGTCTTTCGGTTCGAGGTCGCCACGGAGCAAGAGATAGTTGCCCGTCAGACAGCCCATTGGCCCCCAGTAGATCACGCGGTCCTTCCACTCCTCGTCGTTTCTGAGGAACGTGGCGGCGAGATGCTCGATGGTGTGCAGGGCACCAGCGTGAACCACCGGCTCGCGGTTGGGTTCTTTCATGCGTATGTCGAAGGTGGTGACCACCTCGTTGCCCACCTCATCCTTGCGTGAGACATAGATGCCGCGCAGGAGTTTCTCGTGGTTGATGGTAAAGGATGGAATCTTATTCATGTGTTTTGTATGCTTTTATGCTTTAGTGTTATCGTCGCTTTCAGCGAGTTTCTTGAGGAAGTCGCGCGTCATCTCGAAGCTGCCCTCAGCCATGCGGTTCCAGAAATCGAAGTACTGCGAGGCGTTGGTGTCCTTGAGTGGTACGTCGCTGATGATGCGGAACGAGATGAACGGCGTCTTATAGATAAAGCACGTCTGGGCGATAGCACAGCTCTCCATGTCCACGGCGGTGGCATTGGGG
>ONYS01000176.1:6921-12517 GCA_900322095.1 uncultured Prevotella sp. | reverse complement strand
CGGTGTAATCCTCATCCTTAGGACCGATGGTCACATCGATACAAGCGAACTTACCACGACCACCACTCTGCTTCTTGTAGGTCTCACGGCTCTGAGCAGACTTCGTGATGGCTTCCTTATAGTTCACCTGGGGCTTACCCTGGTTGCACTCCACCTTAAACTCACGCTTCAGACGGTCGATGATAATATCCAGGTGAAGCTCACCCATACCGGAGATGATGGTCTGACCACTCTGCTCGTCAGTACGAACGGTGAAGGTAGGATCCTCTTCAGCGAGTTTTGCAAGACCATTGTCCATCTTGGCCACGTCGGCCTGGCTCTTAGGCTCCACAGCGACAGAGATCACAGTGTCGGGGAAGGTCATCGATTCGAGCACGATAGGATGGTTCTCATCGCAAAGGGTATCACCCGTACGGATGTCCTTGAAACCCACGCCTGCGCCAATATCACCAGCGTCAATGCTCTCCATTGGAATCTCCTTGTTGGAATTCATCTGGAACAGACGGCTGATACGTTCCTTCTTGCCTGAACGGGGATTATAGACATAGCTTCCTGCGACAACCTTACCGGAATAGACGCGGAAGAACACCAAACGTCCCATAAACGGGTCGGTAGCGATCTTGAAGGCCAAAGCTGCAGTAGGCTCGCTTTCCAAAGGTTTGCGATCCTCTTCCTCGCCGGTGTCGGGGTTAGTACCCTTGATGGCGATAGTGTCCTCAGGAGAGGGCAGGAAAGCGCAAGTATAGTCGAGCAGAGGCTGTACACCCTTGTTCTTATACGAAGAACCCAGTGTCATGGGGCAGCACTCCATAGCGATACATCCCTTGCGGATGGCACGGATAATCATTTCCTCAGGAATGTCTTTTCCGTCAAGATAGAGCTCCATCAGTTCATCGTCGAAGCTGCTGGCACTCTCAAGCATCTTGTCGCGCCACTCGTTGGCCTCGTCAACGAGGTCTGCGGGAATATCGTCAACCTCAAACTCAGCGCCCATGGTCTCATCGTGCCACAGGATAGCCTTCATCTTGATCAGGTCAACGACGCCCTTGAAGTTCTCTTCTGCGCCTATAGGAATCTGCACAGGCACAGGGTTTGCACCCAGAATATCCTTCATCTGCTGCACGGTCTCGAAGAAATCGGCACCAGAGCGGTCCATCTTATTTACATATCCGATACGCGGCACGTTGTACTTGTCGGCCTGTCTCCACACAGTCTCGCTCTGAGGCTGTACGCCGTCGGCTGCAGAGTAGGTAGCGATAGCGCCATCCAGCACGCGGAGCGAGCGCTCCACCTCTGCTGTGAAGTCCACGTGTCCCGGAGTATCGATCAGGTTGATCTTATACTTCTTTCCATTGTACTCCCAGTAGCAGGTTGTAGCAGCGGAGGTAATGGTGATACCACGCTCCTGCTCCTGAGCCATCCAGTCCATTGTGGCTGCTCCATCGTGCACCTCGCCAATCTTATGAGTCTTACCTGTATAGTACAGAATACGCTCAGATGTGGTTGTCTTACCTGCCATTGTCTTTTTACCTTAATATAATTGTTAGAATCTGAAGTGAGCGAAAGCACGGTTAGCCTCAGCCATACGGTGCATGTCTTCCTTGCGCTTGAATGCGCCACCCTGATTGTTGAAGGCATCCATGATCTCGGCGGCGAGCTTGTCAGCCATCGACTTGCCACTGCGCTTGCGGGCGAAAGCAATCATATTCTTCATTGAGACGCTCTCCTTGCGGTCGGGACGGATCTCGGTAGGCACCTGGAATGTAGCACCACCGATACGGCGGCTCTTCACCTCCACCTGGGGAGTGATGTTGTCAAGGGCCTGCTTCCAGATCTCCAGCGGCGACTTCTCCTCGTTCTGCATCTTCTGCTTCACGATATCGAGGGCCTTGTAGAAAATCTCAAAAGAAATACTCTTCTTTCCGTCATACATCAAATGGTTGACGAACTTCGACACTTTTACGTCATTGAACACGGGATCGGGAATGATCACACGCTTCTTTGGTTTTGCTTTTCTCATTTTTATAAAATCTTAATTTGCATGGGGCTGTCATCTTTGATCTTCAACGTTCACACCTGAACATTTACTCAACCTGTTTTAACAATTCTCCAGCAAAACTAATTTTTGATAATATTATAATGTGATTTTGATAATATCAAAAAGATTGAGCTCCCAGCCCACAGCCTTCCTGGCTCTCGGCTCACAGCTCTCAGCCAAAGTTACTTCTTGGCTGCCTTAGGACGTTTTGCTCCATACTTGGAACGACGCTGAGTGCGGTTGGCCACACCGGCTGTATCCAACGTACCACGAACAATGTGATAACGCACACCGGGAAGGTCCTTCACACGACCGCCACGAACCAAGACGATAGAGTGCTCCTGCAGGTTGTGTCCCTCTCCGGGAATGTAGGAGTTCACCTCATGAGAGTTGGTCAAACGTACACGGGCAACCTTACGCATTGCTGAATTAGGCTTCTTAGGAGTAGTGGTGTAGACACGCACGCAAACACCACGACGCTGAGGACATCCGTCCAGAGCAGGCGACTTGCTCTTGTCTACCAATACTCTTCTGCCTTTTCTTACTAACTGTGAAATAGTAGGCATAATTTTACTTTTTTAATTTATATATTTATATTTGTTTTATTATCAACACATTATAAACCTCTAGTTCAAAGAGGCTTTTTCGAGGTGCAAAGGTACTAATTTTCCGGCGAATCACCTAATTATATAAATAGCAATTAATAGTCGGCTATTTGTAATTAACATTATATAACGTTTCTAGTGACAAATAAACAAACATTAACTCCGTCAATTTCATCGTTTTGTCGCTTTCGCAGCAGATTTCTCCCTTGTAAGTAGCGCGATCATTAGATAAAATATAGGTATAAGCGGCATGCATCACGCGCCGATTATGGGTAGCTGATTTGCGCGCTCCGCGCTGGTGTGCCGCCACCGGGGCACTGAGTCCAGAGTGGTAGGCGTATCGCTATCCCCAGTCTGCGCTCCTGCCGTCGCTTGACTGGGGTTACCGAGAGTCAGCCCCTTCCGGGCTGTTATACAGCTATACCTCTACCTCCCCTCCCTTCGGAGTTGTAGGAGCGCCGGCATTCCTGCCGACGAAGGATTTACTTGTGATTCGCAATCAGTGTACCTTCTTGGTCGTCAGGAATGACGACCCTCCTACCATTCGGTGCTCTATGAACACATCAATTGATATTTAACGCTCCGCTCCGCGGAATAGAGAATAATAACGAAAAAGGAAACGGGCCCGCACCAACAATGCAGTGATACGTACCCGCAAGAAAATTCTCCTTTCTTTCTTGGTCGTCAGGAATGACGACCCTCCTACCATTCGGATTCCACGTTACGCTCTGATGTTTCTCCCCTCCCTCCGTAGGGAGGGGCTGGGGGTGGGTCTAAGAGGCTGGTGGGTCTAGTTGGGGGGTGGGTCTTCTTCTCCTCTCTCTCACGCAGCTGGCGCGACGAGCCTACCCCGCCGCGCCAGCCAAAATTATGAATTATGAATTATGAATTATGAATTCTCGCTTGTGCTGTTGGCATTCTGGGGGATCTCCATTGCCGTGGCACCCGAGACGAAGAGCTTCAGGCGAGTCTTGTCGGCCGAGGACTCGGTGGAAGGCGAGAAGATCAACTTCAGACCCT
This sequence comes from uncultured Prevotella sp., assembly GCA_900322095.1. GTDB lineage: Bacteria > Bacteroidota > Bacteroidia > Bacteroidales > Bacteroidaceae > Prevotella. The sequence goes on along the minus strand of ONYS01000176.1, from coordinate 8,854 downwards.
CAATGTCCTTCGCCACCTTGAAGTCGGTGAGCGCATCCACGCCCTTACTCTTGATGTTCACCTTGAAGGCACCGAAACCGTCTACCACCACGCGGTCGCCGTTGAGCAGGTGGCGCTGCATAGCGTCGACGAGCTCGTAGAGCACAGCCTTGATGTCGCTCGCCTTCACCGTGGAGTTCTTCTCCATGATCTTGGCCAGACCGTCGATGTCTACCTTACCCTGGGGCACGACATGCACACGCCACATACCCTTGACGCCGGTCTTGCCTTCCATCATCTGATACAATTTATAAAATACTGCCATAATTTGAAATGTTTTAAATGGTTATTAATAAAGTTATGAATTCTCCCTTCCGAGAGTTGGATGCCAGGTCCTGAGGGCCAGGCGCTTATCGCCATGCCCTGAACTTCTGTTGCGAGAGGCCGGGCCTGTCATCCGCCGGGCGAAGACTCAGATCACTTCTGGTCCTTGTTCTTGTCCGACTTTCCGCCAAAGATGCGGAGGATAGCCTCAACGATTGCCTCGATCAACTCGAGAATGAGGCGCCAACTGATCTTGTTCATAGTGCTTTTCATTTTTTGCTTCCCCGCAGGAACCGTAGGTGGCGTTGCCCACCCTGGTCCTGCGGTTATGGCCGGTTCAACAATTGTGTTTTTCAGGTCGTAGAGAGGAGCTGGGGGCTGACCGTTCCGGGATTGCAGCATGCCGGTCTCCCCCCTCCATTAAGGTTCTTGCGCTTGCCGGGGCTCGCCAGCGGATAGCCACAGCAGCCTCAGCGCAGCTTAGGGCTGGGTAGTAGTGCCGCCGTCAGAGGGAGTGGTGTCCGACTTGTCCTTCTTGTCGACCACATACTTCTGCAGTTGGGCGACACCCGCACCCTGGAGAATGGGCTTGTAGTACTTCTTACCGGACTTCTTGCGGATCGGGGTGAACACCACGTGGAAGCCCTTGATGTTCTTCGATGGGGTGAAGTCGCCGGGCTTAGCCACCTGCGTGGCCTGGATGCCGAGGCGGAAGTTGCCCAGTCCGTCGAGCTTCACCGAGTTGCCGTTCTGCAGTTCGTCGTTCATCGTTTCCACGAGTTCGGTGAGGACGCCGCGGATGTCACTCTCTTTCACGGTGCAGTTGCGCTGCATCTCCGACGCCAGGTCATTCAGGTGAATGGTGTTGGGATGTACGGCGTGGGCGTACCAGCGAGCCTTGCCATCCGTGAGCGTCGACTTTCTACTAATCATCTTATAAAGAATCGTCATAGCATTAATAATAATAAGGTGAAACATTAAGTTTTGTCATGCATTGGCCAGAGCCTCCGCGGAAATTCATTCAGATGCGCATCATAGTGTTTTTCCTTTTGACAATGCAAAGGTACAAAATCCGGCAAGCGAAATCAAGGGACAGCAACATAGAATGAAAGATATACAAGACCCACCCCCAACCCTCCCTACAGAGAGGCTGTAACAAAACTCTAAAATTGGCTTCCGTTAAAGGTACTTCGAATTTTTTTTCTGTGTGGTGATGCTAGTACTAACAACTATAAATACATTCGGTGCGCTTTTACTCACGCAGATTACGCAGATTACGCAGAGTTCCCGTCTCTGTGCGGCCTTACAATCCCGCAAACCTTGCTTCGCAAGGAGAGATCTCGCAGATTTGGGCAATGATTTGCAACTAACACGTTAGCCATCTGCGTTATCCGCCCTCGCTTGCGAGGTCTGCGGCATAGTTTAATCTGCGAAATCTGCAAAATCTGCGTGAGGCCTTCTAATGGCGTACATTAATATATTTTAAGTACAACATCACCACACTGAATTTTTTTTAGTTGCATTATGCTTGCTAACCTACATTATTCATGGAGATTATTTTTCACACGAATATCCATAAATTATCCATAAATTTCTCATGAATATAATCATTTACGAATAATTTATGGGT
>ONYS01000176.1:0-6879 GCA_900322095.1 uncultured Prevotella sp. | reverse complement strand
TTGTCGAATTTGAGAATTTTTTTTGTGTAGGGAGGTTTGGCTAGTGAAGATCTCGGAGGTTTTGTTACAGCCTCTACAGAGGGAGGGGAGAAGCAAGCGAGTGCAAATACCGATTGATGCTCTTAGGAGGAAGTTAGGAGGGCCGTCATTCCTGACGGCCAAGCAAGAAAGACCGCTTGAATAGCCCCTCCCTCTGTAGGGAGGGGTTGGGGTGGGTCTAAGAGAATGGGGTGGGTCTAGTATTTGTTTCTATCCCCTTTGTAAATTAAAAGAAACTCGTGTTTTTGGCGGGTTTTCGAAATCCGAAGATTTTTTGGTCGAAAAACGAAGAATTCCTTCGCATTCGTTTGATTATTACAGAATTTAATGTTATATTTGTAGAGAAGGGTGGCAGGGTCCGACATAGCAAGAGAGGCTCATCAGTCAACGTCTCTTGCTGGGTCTTAAGAAATATGATGCGCTGTTCCTCCTTCATTCAGGGGCGCCATTGGCGCCCCTTTCCTATACCTTATTATATATTTAGGGCAGCAAACAAGACAATTCTTGGGGAGAAAATCCGCAATGAACATCAGCACTACTCTCTATAGGACTACGATATAGCATCTTCAACCCCAATATATAACGAAGGATGGCAACAGGCTCTGTGCCTGCTGCCATCCTTAAAATATCATATTCATTTTCATTCAAAAGAATGAAGGATCAAGATTCTACCATTCTGTAGACCAACCTTTGTCCTCAGAGTCGTCAAAAGTGAACTCATCACGTTTGCCCATGACAATGTTATCACCATCATTTCCTCCTTTTACTGTACCAGGGTTTACTTTGCCTTGCTCTTTGTTCGAACCCATAATAATTGTAGACAACACAGCTGTGGTTATGGTCGTTTCCGGTTTTATATATTTCATTGATTCTCCTTTTACTTAATGATGATTTTCTTTCCCTGATGAATATAGATGCCAGCACCAGCCGGCTTAGTCAAGCGAATGCCCTGCAAGGTGTAGTAGCCCTCGTTGTCGCCCACGCGATCTTGAGTATCGAGAGAGTGGATACCTGCGGCCACATCGTCGTCGCTGCCCTCGAAGAAGAGGTTTACCTGATATTCCTTGGCACCCGACACTGTTTCATCGTCTGCACTGATTCCTTCCACACGCTCGTAAGCAGCCTGGTCAGAAGGATTGAAGGTTGGAGCGTCAACAGCCTCACCGGTCAAAGAGAGATAAGCACGCTCCGAAACACTCGTGCCTGTCTTGGAACGCAGGAAGCCAAGTTTATAGGAGTCATTGCTCTGCTTCACCCAAGAGAAGAGGTACTGACGGCTGGTGACAGGATCGCCGGTATGGGTAGAGGATTCCGGAATTGTCATATAAATTTTCTGTCCAGGCAGATAGACTGGTTTAAGCAGGTTGCTTCCATTGTCTACAGTCTCTCCGAGTTTCTCTATCTTCGGGCGGACAGTGATGGTGCTGACATGATCCGTAGCAGAAGCAGAAAGAATCACGCCACTCTTGGCGGGTATGTAATACTTGTCGCCAGCCTTGTAGGTGCTGCTCTGATCGCGCAGGGTCACCTTGTTGGCATTCATATCATAGCTGATGATGTCATAGACCTTCACATCTGTGCCGTTGACAATCTCCAAAGGATAGTTGCAGGCGAAAGAGGTGTAGCCATTGCCGTCGCTGCCATAGTTGAAGAGCTTGACGGGGCGGGTGATGGTATAGAACGGAGCAGCCTTACCTGTCATCTGCTGGTCGAAAGCATTGCTGGCAGAGACGCGGATCTCGGTCTCGTACTCTTCGCCATCTTTTAAGCCCGGCATGGTGAAGGTGATGTCCTTACCATCCTTAAGACCACTCTCGCCGGAAGTTCCCTTCGGGTCCACATCGTCTGAAATCGTATTGCGGCTGATGTGATTGTAGTAGCAAACATCGCCGTTCTCCTTCTCAGGAGCAAAGTCTGTAGCGCTCGGAGTGACACCGTCCTCACCGAAGTTGGTCAGATACTTATTGTTCTCGATGAAGCGGAACTTCTCTCCGGCCTTTAATGTAACAGTCGTATAATAATAGGTACCGTCGTCGCTCGGCTTCAACGTGATAGCCTTCGTCTTATCCCATGTGCCACAGGTAGCCTCCGTGCTGGTATATTCGCGTGAAGCATTGACCTTCCAGTTATCTCCGGAGACGACAGCAGGGCCAACAATCTGAATCGCATTACGGAAAGCTATATTATAGGTACCCGTCGTGACGTTCAGCGAAAGCGTATAGGAGTCGTAGTTCTGCTTCTGCTTGTCAGTCAGCAAGGGGTTGATGGACTGCATCTGGTTCTTGCCCGAATTGGTATCTGTAGTCTTGAAGTTCATGGGATTATTGGAAGCGTCCGTGTAATAAGACGCTCCTTTGTCGGTTGATCCATAAACATTCGCCAGATCATAACCAGGCTGATAGAGTGCACCGGACAGCGTGTTGCAGTCGCGGTTGTCGAAGATCTCCGGGCGCCAGACATAGTCCCAGGCACCTTTTCCGTCATTCGTCATCCATTTATCCCAGTTCTCCATGTAGCGTTGGCTGCAGAACATAAAGAAGAAGTTGTCGAAAGAGGCATTCACCTTCGACATGGTGGTATAGTAGACCACGCTGTCCACCTCATTCTCCGCATTTCGATAGACCACTGGCGTCATCTCCTTGAACGAAGCCTTATCTCCGCCCCAGAAGCCGTAAGCATAGAACTTCTCGTAGGCAGCAGTAGGATCCGACGCATCGGAATGCTTCGTCACAGTGCCAAGGATATAATCAGTCGACATTGAAGCATCATAGACATTTCCGCTTGTGAAAGGCAAATCACCCGTTTTGACTTTAGTATCACCATTACCATCATTAAAGGTAACTTTTGTCGGAGTGCCGGTCTTGCCGGAGCCCATCCTCCACAGATAATAGGTCTGGCCATCATACTCCGCCGTTGTGGTCAGTTCCTCACCAGGCCAATTAGAGGCTGAAGAGTACTGCGTTTTATTATCATCATATACCCAAGCACAAATCTTGCCCCATCCTGCCGGCTTCTTCACATAGCAGAACGTGCCGTCGTAGAAGGGAAGGTCTCCGAAAGAAGAGGAAGAACTGTTATAAGTGAGGCTATATTTGATACCACTCAAGTTGCGCCAATATTGCACGCCGGGCTTACCATAATTCAGTTGCGAACCATTATTAGAACTGGTTTCATATTCGGCATTAGCAGTGGTATAAGCAAAAGTACAGGAAACTGCACTACTCTTACCTTTGGTACACTTAAAATAAGTGAATGAAGACTCGGTACCATTGCTATTCAGCGAAGACTCATTTTTATAAAGCATACGGCCATGGACAGAGGCAGAGCTATTGCTGTTGTCCGTGCCGTCATCCATATTCTCAGCATTAGTGCTTGGACCGATAATACCCCCCCCCGCTTGACTTTATATACCAATAGACGGTTCCGTCCGCGATGTCTTTCCATCGTGGATCGTCATACTTCAGACTGATCTGCCAACGGTTGTAGTCCTTGGTGTGTTTGACGCCCTCTGCTTTATCTTCACGGTAAAGCGCAGCGACCATTGGCACCTCAACCTTCTTGTCGAAACTGCTGCTATTGGAGAAAACAACGCTATAAGTTGTTTGTCCAAAAACGCTCATCGACAATGGTGCTGCAGAAAGTGCCAGCAAAATGCAAAGCGCACGTACGCGCGTAAGCATGTGCGAATTAAATTGCTTCATTTGTCTTTATAGTTTAAAATTTTGGGTTGTCCTTATACGTTCAAATTTGCTCTGAATACAAGAGATGATTAGCACAATTTATTGGCTTTCGGATTTTGACTCTTGACTCGCCCGCAAAATTACAAAAATAAATGAACGCGAGGGAAAAGTCTTAATCGAATTAATTGAAACAATCTATGCAAACGTTTGCATAACAGACATTTACATAACGGAAAGTAAATCCTAAGGAAAGAAGATATATGACAACTACTAGAGCCATATAGTGAATTATTTAAGAACATAACAGCAAAATTAGATAGCTTTGTGATATTGAAATGGCAGGTAGCCGTCAACCGATCACCAATCTTTTAAAATTTCTCATGAATATATTCATTTACGAATAATTTATGGGTAATTTGTGATAATTCATGTTCAAAAAAGTAGCGTTTAATGTTCATGAATAATGCAGGTTAACCGACTCCACAAATAAAACTGTATCGGCAAACAACGACGCGTGACGGCCGTCACGCATCGTCAACTCTCGGTAAACGTATCATGACGGTCAACAAGGACAGGTCCCTACAGCGCATCGGGGCAAGGAGATTTTCTAGATTAACTTGTCAAGAATTTGAGAATTAGAGAAATCTATCCAATGTGGTGATGTTAGGACTAAAGAATGTTAATGTTCATTGTCTTGTTTCCTCACGCAGATTTCGCAGATTTCGCAGATAATAGCACGGTATTAACATCAGCGCGATCTCCATATGCGAAGCAAAATGTGTAAAGATTGATGCTTTAGAGCATGTTTTACCCTCAAAGGCCATTTCGCAGCAGCAGGAATTCGCAGATATGTTCTCACCGGACCCAAAAGGGAAACAATAATCTGCGAAATCTGCGTGATCTGCGTGAGGAAAATCGAGACATACCCCTTAACATTTGTTGGTACTCTTATCACCACACTGGAGAAATCTAGTACCTAAAAGGATTTAACAAAAAGTGGAGAAAGTTTGCCATTTCATGCTCACTTCCGACTAGTAGGAGCGTTTTAGGAGCGTCGTCATTCCTGACGACGAGAGATTTACTTGTGATGATCTAGCGGTCTTTCTTTATTGGCCGTCAGGAATGACGGCCCTCCTACAATCTCCCTCCGAGTTTGGCAGATTCGGCATTATTGCTTACCTTTGCACCATGCAAAAGAAAACACAGCATTCATGGGGCGAACGCCGTACGGCAACCGTGGTGATGGTAACCCTTGTCGTGATGGTCGGCGAGTTCATCGTCGGCGCCTGCACGCATTCCATGGCCTTGCTGGCCGAGGGAACCCACATGGGCAGTCATGTACTCGTGCTCGGACTCAGTTGGGCAGCCTACGTGTTGGTGCGGCGCCTGCAAACCCGCGGCAATGAACGGTGGGACACCGACCGCATCCTCAACCTCTCGGCCTATACTAGCGGTGTGCTGTTGCTCCTCGTCTCCGTGTTCATCTTCGTCGAGGCCATCGACCGATTCCTCCATCCCGAGATCGACATCGCCTACGGTCAGGCGCTCGTGATGGCCATCGTGGGCTGTGCCACGAATTTCGTCTGCGCCTACCTGCTCCACGGCGGTGACGGCGACGTCAACAGCCGGGCCGCCTACCTGCATATCCTCAGCGACGTACTGACCGACCTCGGCGCCATCGCCGGTCTGCTCTGCGGACTCTGGTGGGGCATCAGCTATGTGGATGCCATTGTGGCACTTGTGGCCGCTTGCGTCGTTGGCCGGTGGGCCGTGAGACTGCTCTGGACGACAGGCCGAGAGCTGACGATAAACAAGTGAGTAAAGTTCTTGCGCTTGGCAAGAAGCACAAGGCGATGGCATGCTGCAAGGATGCTTATTTTCACGAAATGTGGCAATATGTTTGCAGATTATCAAAAAAATCCTTACCTTTGCTTGAGTAAAGAATCTAAATTTATATCAAAATGGCAGAACATAACAACAATCAGCAGGGATTGCAGATGAATCTGGATCCTGAAGTGGCAAAAGGTGTATATTCAAATCTCGCTCTGATCAGCCACTCCCACAGTGACTTTATCCTCGACTTCGCCCGTTTCCTCCCGGGTATGCCAAAGGCCGACGTGGCTACGCGCGTCATCCTGGCTCCCGAGCACGCAAAACGTCTTCTCGCTGCCTTGCAGGAGAACATCATGCGCTACGAGCAGGAGTTCGGTCCCATCCAGATGCCTCAGGCTCCTCAGGCCCACGGCGACACCATCGCTCCCTTCGGAACTGGCAAGGGCATGGCCTAAGCCGCTCCATCCCACTCCCCGTGGTAGGGAGACTGATTAAAACTATATCCCCTGTGATTCGAATCACAAGGGATTTTTTTGTTTGAATAGACCCACCCCTAATTTCTCAAATTCGACAATAAAGTGACAATCTGTTTAATGAGTAATGTCTTTAGCCTACATTATTCATGGAGATTAATGTCTTTAGCAAGCATAATGCAACTAAAAAAAATCGAAGTACCTTTAACGGAAGCCAATTTTAGAGTTTTGTTACAGCCTCTCTGTAGGGAGGGGACTGAGGGGTGGGTCTTGCTTGTCGTGGGTAGACTCATGCCGAAAAATCAGGCCCACAGCGAAAATTGCCACGCTTTTCAATGGACTTTTCAAAAGAATTGTGTATCTTTACCGATAAATAATCAATCTGTATATACTGAAAGACAGTTATGACCAACGACATACAACAGCAGACCACACTGAACATCCAAGAAAAAGCCAACCTTATATGGGCCATTGCCGACAAGCTCGTGGGCATCTACAAGCCACACGAGTATGGCAACGTGATTCTTCCCATGTGCGTCATCAAGCGCTTCGACGACACGCTGGCGCCCACCAAGCAGGCTGTGCTTGAGACCAATGCCAAACTCGACAAGGATGGCATCGTGGTGAAAAAGGGATTCCTGCAGTCAGCTGCCAAACAGCAATTCTATAACACTTCACCCTTCACGTTCCAGACACTTTTGAACGACCCCGAGAATATCAAGGCCAACTTTGAGTCGTACCTCAACCACTTCTCTGAGAACGTGATAGATATCATCGAGCGTATGGACTTCGACCGTGAGCTCCAGAAGATGGCCGACAATAATGTGCTCTATCTCGTTGTAAAGGAGTTCTGC
>ONYS01000171.1 GCA_900322095.1 uncultured Prevotella sp. | reverse complement strand
AACCAGTTCCTCCACCCGCCGACTGCAGGCGATAGCCTTGAGCTGGAAATGAAGTATTTTCCTATAAAATTATCCACGGACTTTTTCACTTGTCCCAAATAATCTCCATGAATAATGTAGGCTAGAATTTGAGAATTAGAGAATTTTCCTGTACTCGGCAAGATTGGAATTCTATAATCCTTGTCCAGTCTATTGAATTTTAGAGAATTATTCGTCTACGGCAAAGAGAATCCGCTAATTCTTGTTTTTTTGTCAAGAATTTGAGAATTAGAGAATTTTCTTGTACTCGGCAAGAAACGAATTCTATAACTTGACCTGTCTATTGAATTTTAGAGAATTTTCTTGTGCGCTGAATTGAAAAGGAAGAGAATAATAAATCTTCAGGGAACAGTGCAAGTCTCTCTGGTTTTAATCACAGCCCTGAAAGGGCTGGTTGATTTGCCCTGTCTAGCTCGCTCGGAAGCTTGTAGGAGCGTCGTCATTCCTGACGACGAATGATTTACTGTAGGAGCGTTTTAGGAGCGTCGTCATTCTTGACGACGAGAGATTTGCTTGGGATTCGCAATCAGAGTACGGGCTTGGTCGTCAGGAATGACGACCCTCCTATGCACATCTATTGTTATTTAACGCTCCGCTTCGCGGAATTGAGAATAATAACTAATAACGCAAACTACTGCAAACAATATGCGCCCGTCATTTGCTTCCCCCTCCCTCTGTAGGGAGGGGATAGGGGTGGGTCTTGAGGTTGGAGGTGAGTCCAGGAAGGATTGGGGGTGGGTCATCTGGTTTGCCGTCTCCGGAACACTGAAATACCGAGAATCGATGATCGCTACCACGTGGTAACCACATTGCTACCACGTGCCAACCTTATTGCTGCCACGTGGTAACCATATTGCTACCACGTGGTAACCATAATGCTGACAGCTGTCAGCAGTTCTGCTCTCAACTGTCAGCAGTTCTGCTCTCAGCTGTCAGCAGTTCTGCTCTCAGCTGTCAGCAACATAAAAAAGGAGGTAAACACAGCGAGCGAATGTGCTTACCTCCTCTATAAATGATGAGTGGGTTGCGTTAATCAAAAGTCTTCTGAACATGTATCGGGAATTATCCCCCTCCCGAATACAAACAATCCACAGAAATTATGCACAGCGTTATAGGAGCGTCGTCATTCCTGACGACGAAGGATTTACTCTTGATGTGCAAGCGGGGGTTCTTTCTTGGTCGTCAGGAATGACGACCCTCCTATGCGCTCCTACCATTCACTCCCCGCTTGCTCCCCCCCTCCCTCTGTAGGGAGGGGATGGGGGAGGGTCTTCTCCTTTTTCATTATTTATTGAGATGATACACCTCATTCTTGGTGGTCGGGAAGGTGATCTCGTCGTTGCCCTTGACCTCGACGGGCACGCTGGCGCCGGAGGCAGTGGTCACCTTGAAGCGGCGGGCGTCGTTGCAGACGATGGTACAGGGCAGACCCGAACCCGATGTGATGGTCAACTGGGTGGCAGCAGCGTTCTGCCAAAAGATGTCGACCGTGAAGTTGCCAACGGCGCGCAAGCCCTTCACACTACCGCTCTTCCAGTACTCCACGGGCAGGGCGGGCAGAATCTCCAGCTTGCCGAAGCGGCTCTGGAGCAGCATCTCGGCCACACCGGCGGTGTAGCCGAAGTTGCCATCGATCTGGAAGGGCGAGTGGGCATCCCAGAGGTTCTCGTATATGCCGCCATTGTTGCCCATGTTGACCGTTGTCTGACTGGTTTGGTGGAGCGCGTTCTTGATGAGCTTGTGACAGTTCTCACCGTCGCCGACGCGCGCCATGAGGTTGAGCTTATGGCACAGCGACCATCCCGTGCCGGTAAGTCCACGGGCATAGAGCGAGTTCTTGGCGGCCTGGAAGATGGAATCGTTATGCTCACGACCGATCTCGTTGAGCGGGTAGAGACCCATCAAGTGGGACACGTGGCGGTGGGTGGTCCAATCACGAACCGTGTTCTGGGCCGTGTATTTCCACTCGCGCAGGTAGGTCTTGCCATCGAGCACCTCTGTGTGGCAACCATTGTCGAGACTGTCGAAGCGGTTCTGCAGTTTCCTGACATAGGCTTCGTCGACACCGGCACTGGCCAGACCGAGCTCGTTGATGGCCTTGAGCGTACTGCTGAAGAGGTCCCAGACGAGCTGCTGACTGTGGGCCGTGGCGTTTTCGCGGTCGGGACCATGCTCGGGCGAATATTCGTCGGGGCACTCATACGTGCCGTCGCTGGCCTTCACGAGCTTGGTCATCCAGTAGTCGGTACAGCTCTTCATCACGGGGAAGGCCTTCGTGCGCAGGAAGGTGGTGTCCTGCGTGTACTCGTAGTGCTGCCAGAGATGCGAGGTGAGCCAAGCGTTGGCGATGGTGTAGTTGCTCATCCAGGTGGAACCGCTGCCATAGATGTTGTTCTCCGTGGTCAGCGTCCAGCCCTTGTCTACTTCACCGATGCTACGGGCGTTGGCCTGCCACTGCTTGTTCTCCACGGCCTCGCGATAGATCCAGTCGAGCATGGGCAGGTGGAGATCAGATAGATTGGTGGGCTCGGCGGGCCAATAGTTCATCTGCACATTGACGTTGGCGTGGATATCGCTGTGCCAGGGCGCCTCATTGGTGTTGTTCCAAATGCCCTGAAGGTTGGCGGGCAAGGCTACTCCGCGGCTGGAACTGATGAGCAGGTAGCGGCCGTAGTTGAAGTAGAGCTCCTCGAGGAAGAGATTATCATGCTGGTTCTGGGCATACTGATGGATGAGCGCGTCGGTCGTCATGGTCTTGGCGTCGCCCAACGTGAGCTGGCAGCGGTCGAAAAGCTGTTTGTAGTCACTCTTGTGGCGGGCGAGCAGGTTGTCGTACTTCATGGCGACGGCTTTGTTGACGATGTTGGTCAGGCGCGGCTCAAGTTGTTTTTCATCATTGACATACTCTGGAGCCGACGGATCGAAGTTGGTGATGCCGCGCAGATAGACGGTCATGGTGTTGGCCCGGGCCACCTTGATGCTCTGTCCCAGACGGGTGACCTTGCCTCCCTCAACCACGACGCGGGCCTCAGCCCTATAGCTCTCGGGCGAGGCTGCGCCGTTGTCGTTCTGCCTTGCTAAATGGCCGGCAAAGGTGATCCGTCCCTGACCATTGAGGATGGTGTAGCGGGCTGCGCTGCCATTGGCGTCGTTGAGCGTCAGCGTGGCGTTGATCTTGCCTTTGCGGTCGGCTGTGTAGCGGATGACGACGATGCTGTCGGGATAGGAGGCGATGTAAGTGCGCTTGTATTTGACGCCGTTCATGCTGTATTGCACTCCAGCCACGGCGTCATTGATGTCGAGATAGCGGGCGTAGTCGGTCACGTCGCCGGCATGGTCGGTGTGGATGTTCAGGTCGCCAAAGTTGAGATAGTAGCCGTAGGAGGGATTGCCGGTGAGCGCACCGAGCTTGCCGCTCCAGAGGGTCTTGTCGTTGAACTGAATGGTGTCGTTGACAATCTGTCCCATGAGGGTGGCGCCAAACTGTCCGTTGCCGATGGGCAGACACGAGGTCATCCAGACGGTGGCGGGCTTGTTGTACCACAGCGTGTATCTGTTGGCAAACTCGAGGCTGGTGGCGCCAGTCACCCGTACGCTGTCTTCAGCAACGGCTTGCGCGCCGAGGGCTTCATTATTAATAATATAAGGTGTAATACTGTTGGCGGGCGCAGAGAAGACTGCACCGTGAGAGAGAAGTGTCGCACAGGAAAGTGCGGCAGCAAATGAGAAGAGTCGTTTTCTTAGAGGGCTCATAAATAATAGATCAAGATAATTAGTGGTACAAAGTTAGATAAATTTTGTCGGATGCTCAAAAGTTGGGTGATGAAATTTATTATGAAATGGTACGCTGTTTGCAAGGAACTTTTTTAGAAAGGATTTGCAGCTATGAAGAATAGGATTTCTGGTCTGATTGAACTTATCATCACCGTAGTTTATGTGGTGCTATGCACGAGGGTGAGCGGTAGCCTACCCCACAGTATGTCGTGTACGTCTTACCTCATCCCCCATTACCTGGATTTTTCCTTATACATCGTCACCCTTATCGCGTTTGTCGCCACCACCCTCTTCAAAGGATGCGACACCAAGGGGCGCGTACTGGTCTGGATGATGATCGTTGGACTGGCCGACGTAGCGGTATCTCCGCACTATCACACCACCAACACCTTCCTCCACTATTTTGGCGGAGTGCTCTGTTGCGTCACCTCAGTGATGTATATCTACAACCACATGCCCAAGCTTCTCTTTTTATGGATTCCCTGTTTCGTCATCTGCATCATCTGGCCTAAGTGCCATATCATGTTTCAAGAACTCACTTGCCTGCTCGAGATGTTCCTGTATACCCTCATCGGTAACGGCAATGAAAAACCTCACTCTCTTTCTTTTGAGAAAGACGAATAATTCTTTAACCTGCATTATTCATGAACATTAAACGCTACTTTTTTGAACATGAATTATCACAAATTGGACCAGTTGAATTTTTCCGTGGATGATGATTAAAAGGAAAATCTCATCCTCAGCGCTTAGGCTAAAGCCTATTGTTGTTTTGTGGAGGAGTCTGG
>ONYS01000170.1 GCA_900322095.1 uncultured Prevotella sp. | reverse complement strand
CATCCTATCGCTTGAGACCCAACGCTCTTGTGAGAGCATTAAGCATGCACAAGAATATTTTCCTTTAAATTCTTATCCACGGAAATAATCCAGTGCGCCTATAATCATTTACGAATAATTCATGGGTAATTTGTGATAATTCATGTTCAAAAAAGTAGCGTTTAATGTTCATGAATAATGCAGGTTAAATAACAAATGATGTTCGTAGGAGGGCCGTCATTCCTGACGGCCAAGAAAGGAAGTCCGCTTGCTCATCACAAGTAAATACTTGGTCGTCAGGAATGACGACCCTCCTATATTGCCCCCCGTTTGCTTCCCCCCCTCCCTTTGTAGGGAGGGGTTGGAGGTGGGTCTAGTGAGTGGGCTTTCTATTCTTTCTTATATTGCGACGGCAGATATCCGAACAGTTCCTTATAGCACTTCGAGAAATAGCGGGGCGAACCGAAGCCGACCTTGTAGGCTATCTCGGCCACCGTCAGCTGACTCTTCTTCACCAGCTTCTCGGCATGGCGCAGACGCACAAGGCGCACAAACTCACTCGGCGTCATACCCGTCGCAGCCACCATGTGCCGGTAGAGGTTCACACGACTCATTCCCAAATCCTTGCTCATGCTCTCCACGGTGAGCGAAGTGTCGTCGAGATGTTTCTCTACATAGGCCGTGGCGTCGTTGGTGAACTGCTCATTGAGGGTCGTAATCTCATCTTCCTTAATACGGGGCACCACCTTGCCCGGCTCCTGACTCCGCTTGATGAGATCGTTGATGTGCTGCTTCAGCACGTCGAGGTCGAACGGCTTGTTGAAGTAGTCGTCGGCACCGTTGTAGAGACTCTGCTTGTCGTTCTCCTCAGGCAGACGGGCCGTGAGCAGCACCACCGGAATGCCCTTGGTATCTTCATGCTGCTTGAGGCGCAAGCACAGCTCATTGCCATCCATCTTCGGCATCATCACGTCGGTGAGCACGATGTCCGGGCGGTCCTCCTCCACTTTCGACATGGCATCGCAGCCGTCTACAGCCGTGACGACATTGTACTCTCCCTTCAGCTCCCCACTGAGGAAGTCGAGGAAGTCGGCGTTGTCGTCTACGATGAGCACCTTGTAGCGCGGGGCCGCTGACTGCTGCTCAGCAGAGGGCGCGCTCTCCACCTCATCGCCCTGCGAACTGAAGGCGTAGCCCTTGCCGCTCACGGTGCCGTCACCCACGGGAAGCGACACCACAAACCGTGCACCGCCCTTGGGATTATCCTCCACGCGCACCATGCCGCCAAGCATCTGCGCGAAGTTGGCCACGAGATTCAGACCGATTCCCGTGCCTCCCTTCATATTGGTCTTGCTCTGATAGAACCGCTCGAAGAGATGCTTCTTGTCCTCGTCGCTGATGCCGGGTCCGTTGTCGGACACGCTCAGCTCGAGCGTCTTGTTGTCGTCCACGCTGACCCTCACGTCGACGCGGCCCTCCTTGGGAACGAACTTATAAGCATTGGAAAGCAGATTGGTCAGAACCTTGCTCACCTTGTCCTGGTCGTAGTCCATCGTTATATTCTCAGCGTCGCTCACGAAGGTCAGCCGCACGTTGTCGCTGGTCAGTCCGGCAAACTGTCGGCACACGCCGCTGAGCGTGGCCACGATATTGCCGCGCTCGATGTGCAGCGAGTCCTTGCCGTTCACCATGCGGCGGAAGTCGAGGATGTCGTTGACGAGGCTCAGCATCTTGTGGGCATTGCGCTGAATGAGTTTCAGCTTCTTCACGATCTCCGGATTGTCTTCCTTCTCGATAATGCCGGAGAGGGGCGAGAGGATGAGCGTGAGAGGCGTGCGGAGCTCATGACTGACGTTGGTGAAGAAGACGAGCTTCATCTCGTCCACCTCCTTCTGCTTCTGGAACTCCAGCCGTTCGCGCTCGGCCTGGCGACGGCGACGGTACACCTTATGGCCATAATACACACCCAGGATAATCAGCGCCAGATAGACCACGAAGGCCCACCACGAGAGATAGAACGGCGGATGGACCACGATCTTCAGTCGGGCCACGTCGGGCTGCGGATTGCCGTTGTCGTCGACGAGCCTCACCTCCAGCGTGTAGTGGCCCGGCGAGAGATTGGTGAACCGAATGCTCGACTGGGCCTCAGCGGTCATCGTCCAGTGGTCGTTGAATCCTTTCAGCCGGTAGAGGTAGCGGGGCTTGTCGGGCTTGCCGATGAGGTTCGTGGCGACGCGGATGGCAAACTCGTTCTCGTTATCCCTGAGGTCGAGACTGCGGCTCTCGTTGATGGCCTTGTCGAGAATAACGTGGCCATTGAACTTCTCTCCCACCCTGACGACGTGGTCGAAAACGACGAGGTCGCTGAAGATGATTTTGCCAGCGGTGAGTTTCAGGTCCTTGTTCACGTTGTCGATGACATTCACGCCGTCGATGCCGCCCGCCAGCACGCGTCCGTCGCGCAGACAGAGCATCGACCGCTTGTTGAAGAGCCGCGCCTGCTCGATGCCGAACTCCTCGTAGGTGTCGACGAAGAAGTTCCACTTCCCGTCGGTAAACGACACCTTGATTCTCTTCAGTCCGTTGCTCGTCGTGGCCCATACCTGTCCAGTCTTGTCCTCCACCAAGGCCTCCACTTCGATATATTCCTGCAGGCCCTGCAGCTGCACCTCATACGACTGATGACGGCTGACGTCGTAAACCCACAGTCCGTTGGCGGTGGCAATCCAGATGAGGTGGCGCGAGTCGCTGATCACTTGGTTGACGGCAAACGAGAGATGGTCGGCGTGGGTCTGCAACTGCTTCTGCGGGATATTCACGATGCGGCCCGTCTTGACATTGAGCAGCGACACCGACAGCGAATGTCCAATGACAAGATAGCCTTTGGCGGCATCGTAGTCGAGCGAGGCCACGTAGTCCGACGGCAACTGGCTGTTATGGCTGTTGTAGGTCTTGAACTGTCCGCTCTTCACGTCGAGTAGCTGAAAGCCTCCGCCCAGCGTGGCGATGGCGATGCGGCCGTCGGGAAGCTCGCTGAGCGCCCAAACATTGTCGGATGCCAGCTGCCCCGGCTTCTGTCGGTAGACGGTGAAGTGGCCATCCTTGTAGTGGGCCAGTCCGCCGAGGAAGGTACCGAACCACAGGCTGCCGTCGCGGGCCACAAGGGTGGAGACGACGATGTCGGAGCCCAGTCCGCTCTCGGCCTTGGTGAAGAAGCGGGACTGACGGGTGTTAAAATCATACAATTCTATGCCTTTGTCGTTGGTGCCAATCCACAGCCGTCCGTTGCTGTCCTCGCTCATCGAGCACACGTCGCCCAGCGGCAGGAGGTTCATGCGCTTCTGACCGCTGTAGCAGAAGGCAAGTCCAAGTCGGTAGGTGCCCACCCAGACGATGTCGAGGTCGTCTACGTAGACGTACTGCAGGGTATTGTCGGGCAGCGACATCAGGTCGTTGTCAACGTGGAGCCACTGTTGTCGCCGGTTGCCTTGGTGGTCGGTCTGCACGAGTCCTTCGTGGTCGGTGGCGAGGAGGATGTTGTCCGAATGGTCTTCGGCCACGCAACGCACCACATAGTCGCCGATGCTCTTCCAGGTTTTGCCGCCATTGGCGCCGAGGGCGAACTTTGCCGACGAGTACACCCAGAGGTTGTTCTGCGAGTCGATGAATATCTTAAAATAATCATTCGCTCCGTTGTTGAGCTTCTTCATGAAGTCGAAAGTGCCCAGCAGTCGGCGGTCTGACGTACTGTAGGTTCTGACTAGTCCGTTTACGTAGACCACGGCCAGCATCTCCCTGCCAAGACAGATGTTGGAGACGGTTGTTCCGCGCTCGCCGATATTGAAGCTTCTTGTGGCCTTGTTGGCGATGAAGTCGTAATAATAAAGTTGGTTTTGGTTGTTGACAATCCAGAGGTTGCGCTCCTGGTCGGTGCAGGCCCTGATGACGGTGCCGCTCATGCCGTGGCGCTTCATCCAGCCCTCAACGTCGTTGTCGAAAGTCTCGGTCAGCGGGTCGTAGATACAGAATCCTTTGGAAGTCCACACCCACAGCTTACCGTCGGCGGGTTCCACCATAGCCTCGATGTAATTGTCGGGCAGACTCGTCGGGTCGCCGGGGCGGGAGAAGTAGGTGCGGATACTGAAACCGTCGTAGCGGTCCAGTCCCAGCGATGTTCCCACCCAGAGGAAGCCGCGTGAACTCTTCAACACGCAGTTCACGCAGTTATTTGAAAGTCCCTGGTCGTAGCTGATATAGAAGAACTTGAGCGTGGGGTCCAGCGCCCATGTCTGCTGGCTTACGACGAGGAAGAATATCAATAAAAGGTTCTTAAGTTTCATCAGATGATTTAATTTTCAGCAAGTACTAACGGACCGATTTTTTGTTATGCACGGATTCATAAGTAAACATTAACATTTGCAAACTTACACAAAAAAACTCAGATAACGGCCATTACACAACAAAAATCTTATATAAGGCAGGAGAAGACCCACCCCCTCCCTACAAAGAGGCTGTAACAAAACTCTAAAATTGGCTTCCGTTAAAGGTACTTCGAATTTTTTTGGGACAAGTGAAAAAGTCCGTGGATAATTTTATAGGAAAATACTTCATTTCCAGCTCAAGGCTATCGCCTGCAGTCGGCGGGTGGAGGAACTGGTT
>ONYS01000090.1 GCA_900322095.1 uncultured Prevotella sp. | reverse complement strand
ACCTTCCAAGGTAGGTATTGCCTTAATTTCTATTGCCATAATCTTCCTTTCTTTTTTGCAAAACTTTTGCCAACAGGCGCAACGAAAGCTTGCTTTCAATTTGCCGGGTGCGGCTAAAGTTTATGCAAAGGTAACTATTTGTTTTGAAATGACAGAATTAGGTTTTGACATCACACTTCACGACAAAATGCCAGACGTCGTTCTCTATCGTGCTGACAAGAACTGGCTTTATTTTATCGAGGCTGTGGACTCTGTTGGACCTATGAGCCCAGAGCGCATCATAGACATCCAAAGAATGACACGACAAGTGGAATGTGGAAAAATCTTTGGCACGGCATTTCTTGACTTTAAAAAATACAAGCGATTCTCTGAACAAATCGCCTGGGAAACAGAGGTCTGGATAGCGGAAATGCCAGACCATATGATTCACTTAAATGGAGATAAATTTCTCGGCCCACGAAAAAGAACACTAACTAATCCAAAAACACGATTCAAACATGAGTTTACAAGAAATACTTGACCACCGTCGTGCCATCCGCCACTACGATCCGCAAACGCCACTTGACCGGGAACGAGTGAAGGAATGCCTCAGAATGACTGCGCTGGTCCCTGCAAGAAGCTCGCCCTCCGCCTGCCCCGACCAGCTCACGGTGCTCACGGCCCGAGAGAGGGTGGTCTTCGTCACCCCCGTCGGGACCTCTGCAGGCAGCGCGCCGAAGCGGCCCGGAATTTGAGAAGGGGCAACCGGCGCGCAGTCGTGCACAAGAGCTGTGCCGTAGATCCTGATGTTGGCCAGCGGGGGTATAAAAAATGGCCATGAACGGACATCAACGATTGGATTGATGAACATTCATGGGCAGATGATTATCCTGCGTGTGCGAAATAGCCCCCCCCTATAGAAGGTTGCGGTCATTGCTTTTGGATCTTGGCTCTTATGGCATAGGAGCGCAGAAAGTCTTCATAGCTCTGTACACTCCGTTGGTCCACCCAAAGCCATCTTGATTCGGATATTCTCCTCCACCGGTATCGCTCAGCATGATCACATTGTATTTCTCCAAGATCTTATGGCTGTGATGATAAACGTTTTCCACCATCTTCATCCATCTTTCTTTTATGGTGTCAGCGTCTTGGAGCATTCCATAGTCATACAATCCTTTAAATGAAATCCATTGCAGTGGTGCCCACCCGTTGGGCGCATCCCATTGCTGTCCCGAGTTGATGTCGGTGGTGACAATTCCTCCCGGCTTGAGCAGATGACGCTTGATGGTTTGGGCTGTCTGCACGGCCTGTCGCTGGTCTGCAATGCCCACGAAAAGGGGATATGCCGTTGCGGCCGTGATTTTATGGCTACACGAGCGGCTGCGACAGTCCCAGTCTGTGAAGCTGCCGGTATCCGCATCCCAAAGATAGTGCAAGATTGCACGGGCGCGGCTGTGAGCCGTGCTATCGTACTTGGCAGCCTCCTCCAAGTCTCCTTTTATCGACATCGCCTGGGCTATGGTCATTTCCAAATGATAAAGTAGACAGTTCAAGTCCACGGTCACATAGTCTGTGGTGGATATAGAGGTTAGGTCGTCGCTTTTTCGCATCCATCTCGATGAGAAGTCCCAGCCCGATTCTGCTCCAGCCCTCAAATTCCTGTAGAGTGCATGGAGATCGGCCCGGGGTTGAACTTTGCTCAGGGCGCGCCCTGTGGCTACATCGTTGCGGTACATCTCTTCCCGTGGCGTGTCGTAGTTGTCATAATATCTGTTGAGCACTTCACCTCCCGGCATCCTTACGCATCTCAACTGTTGGCTGTTGGTCTCGGTGAGCGTTTCAGATCCTTTCATCCAGAAGCGATACTCCCTTATCATCTCGGGCAGGTATTGCGACAGTATGCCCTTATCGCCCGTCTTCTCAGCCAGGGCCTCCACCATATACGAGAAAAAGGGTGGCTGAGACCGCCCCAGATAGTAGGTGCGGTTGCCATTGGGGACAAAGCCGATTTCATCGATGAGATCTGCAAAGTTTCTCACCATGTCGGCGGCAAGGTCGGTCCGGTTGTCTGCCATCAGCCCGAGAAGAGTGAAGTAGCTGTCCCAATAATAGATTTCTTGGAATCTTCCGCCTGGCACCACGTATCTGTATTTCAGTGGTATGAGCGTTCCTCTTTCCCCTCCGTTGGCGGAATGGCGGGTGAGATAGTCCCACAACTTCCGGATATGGGTATCTATGTCGCTGGTATCCTTGAAAGTGTCGGCCGGAAGGGGCTGTAGATGGAAATTGACGGTTAAAAAACGGCTGATAGAAGCTGTGGTCTTAGGCTTGAGGGCATCGAAGTCTTTGGCGATGCCAGTCAGGTCGCTCGAAGGAATTCGGTCGAGGAAATCCTTCGAATCGGCGAAGTAGCAGTTTGGGCCGAACAGAGAATCATTCATCAGGATATGCCCGAACAGACTTCCATATTTTTCTTGAGGACGTTGGAAATGAGGGGTGTTCGGATCGACTTCCGCGACTGACAAAGTGGCGGACACCAGCAGTCCTGCAATAATGCAGATGATCTTATGGTATGTTTTCATTTTCTGTTCAAAAGAGATATTGTCTGATTGTTCTTCTTGTTTTTAGTCACGGACCGTTGGGTATGATCCGAGAATTTCTCAAAGCATCATGTTTGATTCAACGGACAAGAGGGGGAGCAGAGATGAACCGCCCCCCCTGTCTTATCGTGTGGAAAAGAGCAGGAATACCGCCATGCGGCGGTGATCCTTACGGTTGGCCGACGGTGAACGTCTTGTGATCAGGCCCGATGGAGGTCAGCGTGAGCTTTTTCCACGACTTGGGCAAAACGCTCTTCACCTGCTTGATGCCACCGTTGACCAGGTCGATGTCCACGCCGCCGAATCCCATGATCATGCTTTGCAGAATGCCGCCGGCACCCGTGGCGAAGTAGGGATTCGTGCCGTTCTTGGTTTCGGCAATGACGCGGAAAGGCGGGAGGAGATTCTCTATATAGGCGTCGTTGAAGTAATGGTATGCCCTCTCGCCGTCGCCGAGCCTTGCGTAGAGCAGCGTAAAGATGGCCTGTGTCATGGCCGGCGTGCCCTCGACGGGGACGCGCTGCTGGTAATACTCCAAGTCTTTGCGCACCTGCGCCGGGTCGGTGATCTGCATCAGCGGATAGGCCAACAGGTTCACGTCGGCCTGCTTGATGTTTTCCCCGTGATAGCTGTTGTGCTCGCGTGTCACCCCGTTGCCCATCCGGTAGACAGGAATGCGGTCGGCCGTGGCTTCCCACCGGCTGTCGGCCGTCATGCCGAGCAGTCGCGCAGCCCTGGCGGCCAGCCTCAGATTGGCGATGGCGATGCCGTTGGTGAAGGCATCGTCGTCGACATTCTCTGCCCATTCGTCGGCAGCGACGACATTCAGGATATGGCAGACCCCTTTATCGTCTTTGTCGACGCGGCTCAGCCAGAAGTCGGCGGTCTCCTTCAGCATGGGGAATCCTTTCTCCCGCAGCCAGTTCCTGTCGCCCGTCACGCAGTAATATTGCCAGGCGGCGAGGGCCACACAGCCCGTGATGCTGTGCTCAAAGGGGCCCGTCATGGCCCACACGGGCGTGTCCTCGCCGCCCGTGTCGGCACTCTCCCAGGGATATTGTGCTCCTCGGTAGCCATGCTCGAAGGCGTAGCGCCGGGCCTCGGCCAGCCGGTTGTAGCGGTAGTCGACCATCGACTCTGCCATCTCGGGATGGAGCATCAGCAGGACCGGAAACATCCACACGTCGGCATCCCAAAACACATGTCCGTTGTAGCCCAGTCCGGAGAGTCCCATGGGCGAGACCGACAGGCTGGATCCCGCGCTCACAAAGCTGTAGAGATGGTAGATCATGCTGTGTACGTCCTGCTGTGCCTGCGCATCGCCGTCGATCAGGATGTCGCTCTTCCACAGGTCGGCCCACAGCGCCCTGTGGCGGCTGATCAGTTTGTCGAGTCCTTCCATCTGGGCATATACAGCCAGGCGCTTCACCTCGTTGATGGGATCGTGGGAGAGGGCCGAGGACAGCGTGGAGCCCACGACGGCGAACCGATAGGGCTGTCCTCTCTTCAGTCTCACCGTGAAACACGCCGAGTGGGCCGTGTCTCCCTGATGGTGACTCACCTCAGGAGCCTGTGCCGGAGCGTCGTCGGGGAAGAGGAATGTGGAGGCAGCGCACATGGTCAGCCGTCCTGTGGGGCTGAGCGCTTCGGTAGAGAGCAGCGTGGCCTGGCTTTGCCCGATGGTCATGTCGTCGAATCTGAACTTGGCCTCCTTGAAGCCGTCCGGCGTGGCTAAGGTGTTGTCCACCCGCACGACGATATCGCTATTGGGCGTGACCGTCACTTTGAGCAAGGCACAGTAGGGCAGTTCGCGCAGGGCGACGACGCTGTAGTCGACGTGAGCCTTCTGCCCGTAGTCGAAAGCCCCGCTGAATTCAGCCCCGCGCATGTCCAATTGCTGCGTGTAGTGGCTGATCCTGCCGTAGTCCACAAGCGTCCCGTCGACCGTCAGCGACGTGTTGAGCATGTTGAAGCCACTCAGGAAATTGCTCACTTCGCCGCGGCCGAACTTGTCGTAGCTGTTGGCCAGTACGGTGCACGAAGTCTTCATCGGTTCGGCTGACGACACCAGTCCGAGCATCCCATTGGCCACCGTGATGCCATAGTAGTGGCTACGGTCGATCTTCGTGGCTGTCAGCACCCAAGGATCCTGGGCGAGGGCCGGCACACATCCGGCGATAAACAAAATCAATAACCGTCTTAATCTCATGTTTGTTGAATGAAGTAGTTAACATCATGTTTTGCTTCAATATCCCTCATTCTGCTGCAGATCCTTGTTGGCTTCCAAGGCTGACTGCGGAATGGGGAAGAGGATGAAGTGCTTGTCGCAAGCCTCTACATTGTAGCGTGCCCCGCAATATTTGTTGAATCTCACCATGTCGTCTCTTCTCGACATGCCGTCCCAATAGAACTCGTATCCCCTCTCGTTATAGAAGGCCTCCAACGTGAGCGTTTGGGCTGTATACAGCTTCACGCCACGCGCGGCGCGCACCGTGTTGATGTCTTGCAGGGCTCCTTCAAGGTCTCCTTTGCGCATACGAGCCTCGCCGCGCATGAGGTAGATGTCAGAATACTTATAGAACATCACGTCGTTGTCGCTGCCCATACCGTAATCATAGTTGGGATCAGGGGCATATTTGATCACTCTGACGCCTTCGGATTCGCTGGCCCCATCCACCTTGAAATCAGGAGTGTAGATGAGGGCGTTGCCCTTTCTGTCCTTCAAAGCCTCGCCATCGATGCTGTATTGCTGCCCCTCGATGATGCCGATGTTGAAGCCAATCTGACTCTTGAGTCTTGAGTCGGTGTATCGCGGGTCGGTCTTGTCCCAAGTATCGAGGAAGGTGGGAGTGGTGCAGCATCCGTTCCAAAAACTGTAGTGGCCGAAATTCTGAGAATAGTGCAGGGTGAGGTTTAGCCACGACTGTCCCGAGACACCCAACGACTGGTTGTAGAGGAAGGGGAGAATGGCTTCCGTTGCATCAGCCTCGGCACTGTTGTTTGAAAGGTAGAGCTTCCAATAGTCGTCTGAGAAGGTATATTTACCCGAGTTGATGACTTCCGAGCAGAGGCTGATCACCTTGTCCCATTCTGCTTGTCCGTCAGTAAACTCAGGCGCAGATCCCGTGAAAACTTGATAGTTCAGGTAGACGTGTGCCAAGAGCGTCTGGGCGGCGGCCCGTGTAATCCTGCCGTAAGCCACCTCACCTTTGAGTTTCAGGTTGGGGATGATGTCGTTCAGCTCGCTGACAATTCTCTCAAGTGCAGCGGGTCGGTCAAGAATCTGCGGCAGCGTGGAATAGTCTGTGGCATCGGCTTCACGCATGGGGAAATGTCCCCAATAATCCATGAGATAATACATAGACAGGGCGCGAATGAATTTCACCTCATTGGTATATGTCTTTACCTCATCGGACTGTTCCAGCTTGCTCAGGTAGTTGATGGCTACATTACTTCGTGTCAGTGCAGCCATAAGGGCGTTCCATGCGTTCTTCACGTGCTCGTTGGTAGCGTCGTAGGTATGCCAAAATAGGGTACGGTTGTTTACATCGTTCCAGTCTGAACCACGCGAGGGAAACACGCATTCGTCCGTAGAAGTCTCTGTCAGTGCGAAGAGACCTCCCGTGTCCATGAAATCGCGCATGGCAGCATAAGCAGGAGCGGCGATCATCTTCGCATTGTTCGGGTCGTTGACCACTTGTTTGTTGTCTTGTTCGTTGAGGATTTCCTCATGAAGATTGGTGCATCCGCCTGCCAACAGGCAGAATGCAAGCCCAACGATACTATATAGCTTTTTCATTGTTCGTTCGGTTTTAATTTAGAAGTTAATGGTTGCACCCAGGCTCCAGCTGCGTGCCATGGGGTAGTTGGTCCAGCCAATACCAATGGCTGGAATGCCATCTGTTACTCGGCGTGAGTCCACCTCGGGGTCATACCCGTTGTAGCCCGTGATGCAGAATAGATTGTTGCCTGTGAGAGATAGCAGAATGCCCTTCACCCAGCTGTTGGGTTTTACAGGTACTGTATATCTCAGCGTGGCACTGGATAAGCGGAGGTAAGATCCGTCTTCGATGTATCTGTCAGAGTAATCGAGATTATCGTCAGTGCTTTCTTTCAGTGAACGTGCTCCCTGGGTGATGTTGTATCCACTGTCGAAGATAGCGAGCGTGTTGATACAGTTGTCCAAGTTGTTGTAGATGTCGTTGCCGAAAACTCCGTTAAACTGCAGGCTGAGTTCCAGATTCTTCCATCTCAGCGTTGTATTGAAGTTGAGCAGGAAGTCGGGTTGAGCACAGCCGATGACTTTCTCCACCTTATTTCCGTTGGCGTCTGTTTCATACTTGCTGATGCCGTTCTCGTCAAATCCAAGGAAGTGGTATCCCCAAAATGTGCCAATAGCATGGCCGCTCATGATGCGCTGCAAACGGAAACCGTCCAATCCGGGACCAGAGCCGGAGCCTACCGTGATATACGACATGGGAAGACGCTTTACTTCGTTGTGGTTGGTGGTGAAGTTTGCTCCGAAAGTCCAGTTCCAGTCGCGGGTTGAGATGATGTCTGCATCAAGACCAATTTCGACACCTGTGTTCTCTATGCGCATGTCGGGAACATTTTGCCACATGGTAGTCGTCGGTGCAGGAGAAATAGAGTAAGTCTGTAATAAGACATCACGCGTAGATTTATAATACCAGTCCAATGTACCACGTAGTCGATTGTGCAGCACACCGAAATCAAGGCCGATATTCCATTGGTCTGTCTTCTCCCACTTCAAGTCGGGGTTAGGTGTGCGCGTAAGTGTGATGCCTGGCGTTACACTGGATTTTCCATCTAAGAAAGCTCCCGTGACCGATCCGAGTTTCAACTCTGAGATCTTATCGGGAATTTCTTGGTTGCCCGTGACACCATATCCCAGTCGGAGCTTGAGGTTGTCAAATACATTGAGTTTCTGAATGAATTTCTCTTCGCTCATTCTCCAAGCAAACGCTAATGAGGGAAAGAATCCATATTTATTGTTCTCACCGAAACGCGTAGAACCGTCGAAACGGAAATTGGCCGTGAACAAATATTTGTCCATAAGGTTGTAATTGATACGGCCGTAGAACGATTGCAGTTCATGGCGCAGAACGTCGGAGGTGCCTGTGATCTGTGAGTTGGATCCAAACGACAAGTTGTAGAGGTAATTGATGTTGTCTACATTAAATCCATTCTCACTGAAGTTGTACCAATAGTCGTCGTAGCGTTGGTATGAATGACCTAACAGAAAGTCGAGTTTGTGGATGTTACCAAAGGTCGTGTTATAAGTGAAATAATTCTCGATGAGATAATTCTTGGATTCTATGTTGTTGATATACATTTCACCAAGGTTGCCAAGGAAAGTCAACTCTTTGTCCTGTGTGACCTTTCGACTGGTCTTCATGTAATCGTAGGCATAGTTGAATTTATATTTTAATCCTTTGACAATATCTACAGTAGCCGAGGCGTTGGCCAAAATTCTGTCTGTGACCGTCTTGTCGTTGATGAGATTGATCAGGGCAAGCGGGTTGCGAACAGATGGGCTATGCTGATAGTAGGTGCCGTCTTCATTGTATATAGGATAAGTGGGGTTGTTTTTCAGAGCAGAGAAGATCAAGTCCCCCTCATAGCCGCCCGACTCTCCTAAAGGTGCGCGTCGCTGGTTCACCCTGCTGGCAGTCATGCTTCCTTCGAGATGAACCCGATTGTTCAAGATGTCTTGTCTGACATAGAACCGCCCTACGAGTTTTTTCATGTATGAGTTCTTGATAATGCCGTCGTTGTTTTGCAGGTTAACAGATGCGCGATAGCCGCTATGCTCTGTCCCGCCGGTAATCGACAGATTGTGGTCGTGGGAAAAGGCGGTGCGGAATATCTCGTCCTGCCAGTTGACGTTGTACCCCATGTTGTCAGGATCCAGTCCTTTCTCTTTGGCAAAGGCTACATACTCTGGCCCTGAGAGTACGTCGATCTGCTTGGGCAGATAAGAGACAGTGGCAGTTCCCGAATAGCTGACCTGGGCTTTACCCTTGGCTGACTTTTTCGTTGTGATGAGAATCACGCCGTTTGCTGCTCTTGAACCATAAATTGCACTTGCTGAAGCGTCCTTCAAAATAGAAATGCTTTCGATGTCATCAGGGTTGAGATAGTTCAATGGGTTTGTGAAACTTGATGAGCCTACACCCTGTACGCTTCCTCCTGTAGCTTGCAGGTCGGTTGATGCATCCAAGGGGACACCATCAATGACATAGAGGGGATCCTGGCCCGACCGGATAGAATTGGAGCCACGCACGCGAATCGTCACGCCGCCGCCCGGCTCACCACCATTGTTGGTTACGTTGATACCGGCCGTCCGGCCTTGTATGAGCTGTGAGGGAGAGGTGACGAGACCCTTGTTGAAGTCTTCACTGCGCACGTCGCTTACCGACCCTGTGAGGTCGCTTCTTTTCATGGTTCCATAGCCTACGACAACCACTTCGTTGAGTTGCTGGTTGTCTTCAAGGAGGTTGACTTGCAGGTTGTCAACTTGATTACCCAAGGTTAGTTCTTGATTGGAGTAGCCAATGAACGAGATCTCCAACACGTCTCCTGTAGAAGCGGCGAGGGTGAAATTTCCGTCTAAGTCGCTGATGGTTCCGCTGTTGGAACCTTTCACTTTGATGGTAGCTCCTATGACGGGCTCACCTTTGGAGTCGACAACACGGCCTTTGACAGTGCGGCCTTTGGCTTGCTGAGTGCGCCTCAGGGTGTTGTCCGAACCCTCAGATTCTTTCTTGTGGAGGATGATGTTCTTATCCCGAATGTCGTAATCCAGCCCAGATCCGTCAATGATCTGGTTGACGGCCTGTCGCAGGTTAGTGGCATGAACGCTGATTTTACGGTCGGTGCGCAGGGCATCGGCATTGAACACAAACGAGTAGCCTGTCTGTTTGTGAAGGGCTGACATGGCCTGGGAGATGGTGGTCGACTTCATATTCAGTCTCACCTTTTGGGCCTTGGCTCCCACACTGGCACCTAATAGGATGAGTGTGGCTAGCATGAGTTGCTGTTTGTACTTTGCCATATAGGTTCTGTTGTTAAATTGATTATTATAAGTGTTGTAAGATGTTGCGGTTCAGGTTTGGAGATTCTGTGTCAGGCTGTGGATGGCCGGTGGTCAGTAGATGTCCACCTGGCGACCGTTGATAGCATAGCCCAGGGTACCCGTCTCCATGAGGGCATTCAGTATGTCGTTGATGTTTTGCCTGTTTCGCGAGAAGGTTCCAAAGAAGCGCTTGCGGGCTGTGGTAGCGCTGTGAATACGGATGGTCACGTCAAACGAGCGTTCGAGTTGTCGCGCAATCTCCTCAACGGTGTTGTTTTTGAACACCAACAGGCCTTTGCTCCATGAATCTCCGCCGCATGATTTGGGGGCAACGTTGACTTCACCGGATGCCTTGTCCACTACTGCCTTCTGTCCAGCAACCACTCTCATTGTTTTTGAAATTGCCGTAGTCTTGATATCTATACTGCCTTCATCCACGGTTACGATGGCTTGAGGGTCGTCAGGATAGTTGGAGATGTTGAACTTTGTTCCTATATCACGGATGTGCATGGTGCCCACTGTGATGTCTAAGGGCATTTCTTTATGGTGAACAATGTCAAAATAGGCCTCTCCCGACAGAGTCACGCTCCGGTTGTTGATGCCATAAGCTTGTGAATATCTTAAAGAAGTGCCGCCATTGAGACATACCTTCGTTCCGTCGGGGAGCGAAGTCGTCATGGTAGATCCCTTAGGCACGCTCATCATAATATCGGCCATGCTTTTTGTCAAGTTGTTTCTGAAGATGGAAATACTGGCAACTGCAGTAACACCCACTATCGCTATGACGATTGCTGCATAGCGTAGCACTGCACCCATTCGCTGCCAGCGTGATGGTAGGTCGGAAATTGTGGGGATGTCGTTTTCACTTGTATCAGGGGGTGTGGCATCTTTTTCTTTGCGTGCTTCAATCTGCTGTTTGAATTTCGCATAGCCTTTTGTCCACTTGAATCGCGACGTATCATGTTCGACCATTGTGTCAAACCAAATCTCTTGGCATCGGCGCATGATGGATTGATGCTCCGGTGACCCGCTCAGCCAGGCTTCTAATTCTTTATAGCCTTGCTCGCTGGCCGTACCACTCAGTCGGGCGATGATGAGCTCTTCGATTTTGGGATTCAATTGGTTCATAATTCCTTTTTTTTAACCAAGTAGACAAGAATACGAAGAGGGAGGGTAGTGAAAAAGATTATTTTTTTTGTAATGTGGCAAAAATATATTTTTCCATTCCAAAATTTTCCTATTGCAGTCCTTTTCCGAACAGCATAAGAATAAAAAGATAGGGCTCCAGCCGGTTGTAGAGCATTCGCAGGGCCCGTTTGATATGGTATTTTACGGTGTTGACCGAAATGCCCAACTTCTTGGCAATCTGTTCGTAGGTTTTTCCTTCGTATCGACTGAGGACAAATACGCGCCGGGTGTCGTCGGGCAAAGAGGCGACAGCTTCCCGGATTTTCTCCTCCAATTCTTTTTCCAACAGGGAGTTGAGCGGATAGTCTGTTGAGTTTTCATGTAGCAAATCGTCGCTGGGCAGTCCTATAGTGGCAGGATTCAGTTTGCGTTGCTTTACAGCGTTGATACAGCGGTTGTGAACGCAAGTAAGCAGATAGCTTCGCAGCGAGCGGTCAATATGCAGATGTTGGCGGATCTCCCACATGCGGAGGATGACATCGTCTACGATACTCTCAGCTTCGGCGTCGTCGGGCACATATTGGCGGGCATAGGCACACAACACTGCATAGTGCATGCGATAGACGGCCTTGTAGGCTTGTTCGTCGCCTTCACTGAGTTGCTGGATGAGTAAGACTTCCGACTGTTGCATATTCCTTATTACCTTATCATGCATTCTTGTTGTAGAATGCAGGTGCAAAATTATAAAAAATATGTATAGCCCCTCATGCTTTAAGCAAATTTTTTTTTAGTCCTTCAGCGAGTAGGTCACTGATGTCACTACGCGCACCTTCTTGATGTAGGGCGTGGTGGCGTCGCGGTCCTCAATGGTGAACTGGCCTTGGTCGGCATTGATGATCTTGTTGATTTTTGACTGGCTGTTCTCGGCAAAT
>ONYS01000235.1 GCA_900322095.1 uncultured Prevotella sp. | reverse complement strand
CTTGCCGCAGCCCGACGGCCCCATGATGCTCAGGAACTCGCCCTTGCGCACTTCGAGGTTCACATTCTCCAACGCCTGTGTCTCCACTTCGTCGGTACGGTAGATTTTGTTGATGCCCGTTAGTTTAATCACTGTTTCCATTGTTCTTTTGTTTATTATGTTTATTATGTTTATTTATTCTATCTTATTCATCCCTTAGTGCGTTGGTAATCTTCGTCTTGATAATCTTCACGGCGGGGATGGCGGTGCCGATGAGGACAGTACATAATATAATAATGTACACGACGGCGGAGACCACGAGGAAGTGGGGCCAGAAGTAATCGACCCATGTCTTGTCGGTGGGCACGTCGATGATGTTATTCATATAGAGCGTCTCGCAGTGTTCTTTACCATATTCCACCGTGAGGCCACTATAGGCGTAATTGAGATAGATGACGAGTCCCACGGCGACGGCTGCGGTGGCCAGCAGGGCGTTACGCCAAAGGAAATCCCAAAGAACACGCCAACGGGTGGCTCCGAAAGCACGGCGCACGCCACACTCCTCCGTATGGCGCTTGGCGTGGAGCCACACGGTGCCAATAACAGCCAGCATCAGATTGATAAGGAAGAACAGGGCGAGAGCCAGACTGCGGTTCACCTCCTGCGTGCGGCCCTCGTCGAGTTCCTGCTGCTCTAAATGCTCTTCAAATGTCATCAGGCGGCTGATGCGGTTGAAGCCTGTCTGACAGTTGTTGATGAGTTCGCGCCCGTGTTCCTCCACGAAGCGTTGGGCATCCATCCCCTCCTTCAGTCGGATTACGTAGCGGCATTCGGTTTTGCTCAGGCTGTCGGATCTGATGATTAGCGACTGCAAGGTATTATTCATCGACTTGCGGAAGTCTTCCACCACGCCTACCACCGTCACGACGATGTCGGGGTCACCATAGCAGATGGTAATCTTGCGCCCCAACACGTCGGTGCTCCCGAAGAGCGCCATAGCACCAGAGCGCGTCAGCACTGCCTGCCGGTCACGCTTCTGTAGGTGCGAGAGCTGTTCAGCCGAGGGGCTGCCGGGCAAAGGCTTCAACCCGTAGGTCTCGAAGAAGCGAGAGTCGGGTACGAAGCGGATAGCCGCCAGCCAGAGCGTATCCTTGTCGATGCGACACGGTGAGTAGCCCTGACTCGTAAAACCGATGGAGCCGTATTCCTCATCGTAGAGATAGGCCGACGCCACACCATCCACAGCCGTCAGCTGGCGCAGCATCTGCTGGCGGCGCTCCTCAGTAGGGTTGTAAGGGTCACTCCTGTCCTCTTCGCTGGCATCCTCGTCCCACGCGCCGACGGTCGTTTCGGCATAGAGCAGCTTGTTCGTATCGAAACCGAGCGTCCGACAGCGATAATAGAGGTTCACGACAGCGGGGTCGAACACCGCCCAGGCCACAACGGTGATAACCACCAGTTCAACGAACAGCCAGATTGTGGCCTTGCTTGCGAATATGTCTTTCAGTTGTTTCATCTTTTCTCCATCCACCATGCAGGGATGACGGCGGCCAACAGGTTAAGCACGAGTATCGCCCCAAAGGCTCCAATAAACAGCGAGGGGGCAAAGAGCATCTCGCCCTCAACAGTCGGAGCCGTATTGAGCGTGCTATTGTCGAAGAACATGCCGAGGATTTCCCTTCGCAGACCGTAGATGGCGAGCCACGAAAATACGAGGCCGATGATGCCTCCGATAGTCGTCAGTACCAGGTTCTCAGCTATCACTTGGTTCAGTAGCGTTGTGCGTCTGGCGCCAAAGGTCTTGCGCACGGCCATCTCCGCCGAGCGTCGCTCCATACGTCCAGCCACGATACCGCAGAGGTTCAGAGCCGGCACGAAGAGCAGCACGAACAGGATGCCCGCGTAGTGCATGACCAATTGCCACCCCGTAACCACCCCGAACACATTGTCGCGGTTCTCGGTACGGAGCACGTGCATCGGATGCGTCTCCAGGCCCTTGGTCAGCACCACTTTCGTCTTCACGCCTTCGCCGAAATAGAAATTGTTCAGCAACTCATCTTTCGACTGGGTGAGACGATTGGCTATGCCGTCGATCTCTTCCTTCAACGCCTGCAGGTGCTCGTCGTCCTTTACCGTGGCTACGATGGAATAAAGTCCGGCATAGACCGACCCAGCACGCACCTCCACCAGTGTGTAGGGCATGATGATGTCGGCATAGCTGTCGGGGGTGAGCTGGCTACCGCTGCGCACCACG
>ONYS01000168.1 GCA_900322095.1 uncultured Prevotella sp. | reverse complement strand
CACCTGGTTGTGATTCTTATTGCCGTTCCATACCGTCCAGGAAGCGTTGATACCGTAGGAACCGTTGTAGTAAGCCTTGTCGACATTGGTCTGCACCTTGTCACCGGCAAGCATGTAACTACCACGCTCGGGCCACGGGTTGTAGGTGATATTGTGCGATGTCGACGCCGCCAGCGAAGGCAACAGGGCTGCCTTGCTCTGCAACAAGGTCTCCTGTGCACTCTGATAGTTCACCACCGTTTTGCGCAACGAGATGTTGTTGGTCAACGCATAGCTGACACACTCACCCAAAGTCCACTGCTTGGCCAGAATGGCCATGTTGCTACCGCCGAGCAACAATAAAGCACTCATTAGAATCTTTGCGTTTCTCTTAATCATATTCGACTTATTTTATCTGAAAATTGATAACTCTTTGATGACATTTGATTTATATCGTTTAGTGACAGTTCCTAAGTTTAAGCTTCATTAACGCTACACCTTAATATATATAATCATTCTCTGTGCCGCTTCATTATTTTGGCAGACCCGTCGATTTGTTATATCTTTGTACCAAACAACGAAATATCATGAACACAACAACAAGAGAAGTGACACGCGCCACACTATCGGAACTGCCAGAAGTGAAAAGACTGATCGATGCCGGAAGGCGCATCATGCGCGAAACCGGCAATCTCCATCAATGGGACGACACCCACCCTTCTATAGACCAACTGCGAGAGGACATTGAGCACGGCCACTGCTATCTGCTGAAAGAAGACGATGCGAACATCGCTACCTTTGCCCTTATCCCCGGACCCGACATCACTTATCGCAAGATAGAGCAAGGTGAATGGATTGACAACGAAAGCCCCTACTATGTCATTCACCGCGTGGCGAGTCTGCCAAACCATCATGGTGTAATGACAGACATTCTCGGCTATTGCTTCGCTCATACCGACAACATTCGCATCGACACACACCGCGACAACCTCATCATGCAACACTGCCTTCAGAAGGCCGGATTCTGCTATTGTGGCATCATCCATCTGCTCAACGGCGACGAGAGACTGGCCTTCCAGAAAGTCTTTAAACCATGAACGTAACTTTCGGAAAGCCAGCGCCTCTCCGTCTCTAGTTTCATCTAAGAATTGAAGTATCCTTTTACTTCGTCAGCACATAGAGCTTGGCCATCTCGCCCTCAGGCTCTGTGCCGAGGGAATCGGTCATGACGATAGACTTGGCATCCTTCACCTTGTAGTAAGTCTTCTCACCGGACGAAGGAGTGACGAGCTCGATGAGCTTTCCATCCTTGAGATGATAGACGCCACTGGTGACGAACTGTCCGTCTTTCTTGCCAATATAGTCACTCGACAGATGATAGGTACTGTCGGAACTGATAGTGAGCACCGTCTTAATGCCTTCACAGTCAGCGGCAGGCAGGGTACCACGGTAAGTGCCACAATAGGAAGTGTCTACAACCGCACTATCATTGGTTGCCACCTTTGTGGAATCTGCACTTGCAGCCGGCTGAGCTTTCTTGCCGCCACAGGCTGCCATCATCAGGGCTATGCCCAAAACAGGAATGAGTTTCTTCATAATGCTTGTTAATGGTGTTTAGTAAATGACACTCGACAATGGCAATGCTTGATTCTACTGACTGGACAGAGAAATTGCCATATCTTTGGCAAACTTACAAAAAATAATCGAAAACAGCGTCAGAAGAGCAAGAAATATGAAGCTCTCCCCTATTTATTTCCATTCTCCTCTGCCCCTACAAGCAAATGGTCGACATTTGGCTTTCAATAGTTCGTTGACTTCCAAGACTCAAAAGCATAGTAGAAAATATTACAAAAGTAGGTTCGCGCGAACTTTCAATCTAGAGAGACGAAAATGGGGAAGAACGAGAAGAAAAGCTCAAATTTGCGAGTTGAACCGAAGAAAATGGTGAGATGAAACAGACAAACAAGCTTGTTGACCACATCAAAAAGCTTAGATGACCATGTCAGAACGCTTTTATGACACGATGAAAAAGGCTTTTTGACGAGAAATTCTCTAGAGAATTTTTCGTCAAAACACCTTTCTGATCAGCCGCAAACAGTCAGACAATTATATCTTACTGATTATTAAGAACTTACAAAAGCAGGCTAAAATTCACGAAAATCGAAGCAAGATGAGGCTCGCTTCGGAAAATCGTCTGTATTTGGGCGGAAAAATGTCAGTTTATCCAACAAAAACGTATCCTTCACCTCCATCGTTCAGTTGGTACGGTTTTTGCATCTTCACTCCCGGGATTATAAGAAGAGAAAGGATCATAAAAGTCATGAGACAGTTAAAGATTGAACGTAGCATCACTAACCGGCAGAACGAGTCGCTCGACAAATACCTCTTGGAGATTGGCCGCATACCGATGGCCAACGTTGACGAGGAGGAAGAGTTGGCCATAAAGATACAGAAAGGAGGACGCGAGGGAGAGCGTGCCAAGGACAAACTCATACGTGCCAACCTGCGCTTCGTCGTTTCCGTTGCCAAGCAATATCAGCACAAGGGACTCTCACTGCCCGACCTTATCGACGAGGGCAACATTGGACTGGTCAAGGCGGCTGAGAAGTTCGATCCTACACGAGGCTTCAAATTCATTTCTTACGCAGTGTGGTGGATACGTCAGAGCATTCTGCAGGCCATCGCCGAACAGAGCAGAATGATCAGACTGCCGCTCAACCAAGTGGGGGCCATCTCGAAGATCAACCAAGAAATTGAGAAGTTTGAACAGGCCAACCACCGCAAGCCGTCCACAGAAGAGCTGAGTGCCATCACCGACATTGACAGCGACAAGATACAGGCTGCACTGACTGCCGACACTCGCCACATGAGCATCGACGCGCCCTTCAACGAAGACGACAGCAACAGTCTGGCTGATATATTGCCTTCATCCGACCATACGGTGTCGAATATCACCAACCGCGAATCCATGCGCATCGACTTAGAGAGCATCTTTAAGAAAGTGCTGAAACCTCGTGAGCAAGAAGTGATTACACGCAACTTTGGCATCGGATGTCAAGAGGAAGGGCTCGAAGAAACTGGTGAGCGCCTGGGGCTCACTCGCGAGAGAGTGCGCCAGATCCGTGAGAAGGCTATCGAGAAAATCAGACGTAGTCCTTACGCCAAAATCCTCACGCAATACCTCGGATGACAGGAAAGCGCACCTTGTCTAATAACAAGTATATCCCCGGCTTGAGCAAACAGCTCAAGCCGGGGATATTTCTTTTATATTCAAAACGTGGTGTCGGTCTGTACCCACTCATCATCGGTCAGCAACCGGCCGGAGTAACTGGCGCTGGTTCCAGAACCGATATCAGAGAAAAATGCTCCGGTGTACTTGGAGATCATATTGCACCGGATCTCCACCCCATCAAAAATATGCTGGATGAGTTGATTACCGTTTGCGTCCAGAGCTGTCACTGTCACCTTCAAAGTCTGACTATCAGGTTTTGGAAAGGTGTAGATGTCAAAGTCATTGGCCTTTCCTACCATATCCGACGTGACCGTAAAGTCTTCGCTCTGACGGGAGTTCACACAACCTTGACCCGTCACAGCGTTGAGCGTGGAACTACCGCCTGTATAGGCAAACTTCATCGTCTTGACATTCTTAGGCATAGCGTCGGTCAGTGATAACCGGAACATGGCTACGATACGCTTCATCGTGATGTCTTCAGAAGTGTCGGACTCCAGGTCGATGTCCTTGCAATACCAGAAAGTGTCACTCATTCCGCCACTGAAAGTCACCTTCTCCACATCGGTCATCGTTGCACTCTTCGATCCGTTGTAGGCCAGGACCAGCAACTTATATTTTCCGGCAGGCAGCGTGAGCTGTATCTTTCCGAAGTCCTGGTCATTTGTCGTTTGATTAACCTGCTTCACTCTTGTACCATTTTGGTAAACAGCGACGCTCACCCGATTGCACAAGGTGGTAACATCCGTGCTTCGCGAGACTTGCCAGGACTTTTCAAAGTCGGCATCGCCAAGCCTGACGATACTGAGTTGTAGCCTCACGCCACTTTCTTTGCGGATTTCATCTGGATCATCGTCACCTGTAAAGGCTTTCTGGCAGGAGAACAGCGCCAAGCAGCAACACAACACAATTAGGGAATATAACTGTTTTCTCATAGCAACAGGTTTAAAGATAAAACTTATTGCAAAAATAAGAAAACGCGAATAAAGTAATGACAAAAAAAGAGAAAAACATAGAGTATGACATAAAAAAAGCAGGAAAAGCAACGGAAACATGTCGTTTACGTTGCTTCTCCTGTTACATTGAGGTCTTCGCTTCGATATGACTATACGCGGTAAAGCAGTCCATTGCGCAGGTCATCGGCAGCGATCGCCTTGATCTTGGCGTGGAGCTTCTTGCCCGTGGCGTTGAGCGGAACACTCGATACGAAGCGATAATAGCGTGGCCGCTTGAAGTTGGCTATCTCGGGACTGTCCTTGCAAAACTCGTCGAGTTCTTCGGCTGTCAAGCTCTCATCGGCCTTGACAACGTATGCTGTGACAAGTTGTCCGCGCATTTTGTCAGGCACAGACGTGACGATGCAGTCCTTCACCTTAGGATTGAGGTCAAGCACTTCCTCGATCTCCACAGGATAGATATTCTCGCCCGAAGAGATGATCATGTCGTCCTTACGGCCAACGATGGTGACGAACTGATGCTCGTCCCATGTTGCCAGATCGTTGGTATAGAGA
>ONYS01000167.1 GCA_900322095.1 uncultured Prevotella sp. | reverse complement strand
GGCTCCTCTGTCCCTGGCCGCCAGTGAGGCAGACTTGAAGATGCCCGACGGATTCGCCTCCGCCCCCGAGACCCACATCCTCTATTGGGGTTTTGCCGTCGTGCTGATAGGCCTTATTTTTGGCTTCTGGCAATACCTCCACGTGAAAAACCTTCCCGCCCACAAGAAGATGAGCGACATCGGCGACGTGATCTTCAAGACGTGCTCCACCTACCTGAAGCAGCAAGGCAAATTTCTCGGCCTCCTCTTCCTCTTCATTGGCGCCGCTGTCGTATTGTATTTCGGACTGTTGGAACACACAGGCCTCGGCGCCGTCTGCCTGATTCTTGCCTGGACCATCATCGGTGTGCTGGGCTCCTACAGCGTGGCTTGGTACGGCATCCGCATGAATACCTATGCCAACGCCCGTATGGCCTTCGCATCACTCCGCCGTAAACCCCTCTTCCTTCTCAATATTCCCCTCACCGCCGGCATGAGCATCGGCATCGTGCTGGTCTGCATCGAGCTGCTGCTCATGCTCACCATCCTGCTCTTCATGCCCGCCAACCTCGCCGGCAGCTGCTTCATCGGCTTCGCCATCGGTGAGTCGCTCGGCGCTTCAGCCCTGCGCATCGCTGGCGGTATCTTCACCAAGATTGCCGACATCGGTTCCGACCTGATGAAGGTGGTGTTCCGCATCGGTGAGGACGACCCGCGCAACCCCGGTGTCATCGCCGACTGTACGGGCGACAACGCAGGCGACAGCGTTGGTCCGACGGCCGATGGATTCGAGACCTACGGCGTTACGGGCGTTGCCCTCGTGTCGTTCATCCTTCTGGCCGTGCCCGCCGAATATCAGACGCGCCTGCTGGTGTGGATCTTCTGCATGCGCATCCTCGGCGTCATCGCCTCCGTGCTGGCCTACTACATCAACAAGATGCTGTCCAACGCCAAGTATAGCAACGTCGACGACATGGACTTCGAGCAGCCGCTGACCTCACTGGTCTGGGCCACTTCCATTCTCTCTATCATCTGCACGTTCATCGCCAGCTGGCTCATCCTCGGCGACCTGGGCGAAGGCTACTGGATTGGACTGTCTGCCATCATCAGTTGCGGTACGCTCGGCGCTGCCCTGATTCCGGAGTTCACGAAGATTTTCACCTCACCCAACTCCACCCACGTGAAGGAAGTGGTCAACACCTCGCGCCAGGGCGGTGCATCGCTCAATATCCTCTCCGGTCTCGTTTCCGGCAACTTCGGTAGCTTCTGGACCGGTTTCGTATTCTTCATCCTCATGATGGCAGCCTACATCGCCAGCAACCACTTCGGCATGTCGGCCATCTTCGGCACCTACTACAGCATCTTCGCCTTCGGTCTTGTGGCCTTCGGTATGCTCGGCATGGGTCCTGTTACGATTGCCGTCGACAGCTACGGTCCCGTGACCGACAACGCCCAGAGCGTCTATGAGCTCTCACTCATCGAGGACGACAAGGAGCAGACGCGCAAGGAAGTGGAGCAGCAGTTCGGCTTCACGCCCGACTTCGAGAAAGCCAAGTATTATCTCGAGGCCAACGACGGCGCCGGCAACACCTTCAAGGCTACGGCAAAGCCCGTGCTCATCGGTACGGCTGTGGCCGGCAGCACCACGATGATCTTCTCGCTCATCCTGATGATTCAGAAGACGCTCGGCATCGCGCCCGAAAGCGTGCTCAACCTGCTCAATCCCTACTCCATCCTCGGCTTCATCCTCGGCGGCTGCGTCATCTTCTGGTTCACCGGAGCCAGCATGCAGGCCGTGACGACCGGTGCCAACCGCGCCGTGGCCTTCATCAAGGACAACATCCATCTGGACGTCAACGCACCAAAGAAAGCCGACATCTCAACGTCGCAGCGCGTGGTGAAAATCTGTACGCAGTATGCTCAGCGCGGCATGATCAACATCTTCATTGCCATCTTCTGCTTTGCACTGGGCTTTGCCTGCCTATCGTCGCCAGCCAGCGAAGGCGGCAACGAGGCCGTATGTATGTTCGTCAGCTATCTGCTGTCGATTGCCGTGTTCGGTCTGTTCCAGGCCGTGTTCATGGCCGATGCCGGTGGCGCATGGGACAATGCGAAGAAGATTGTTGAGGTGGACCTGCAGGCCAAGGGCACTCCGCTCCATGAGGCCAGCGTCGTGGGCGACACCGTAGGCGATCCCTACAAGGACACTTGCTCCGTAGCCCTCAACCCCATCATCAAGTTCACCACCCTCTTCGGTGTACTGGCTATGGAGATAGCCATCAGCGAGAGCTTCAGAGCCATCGCTCCGTGGTTCGGCATCGTGTTTGTCCTCATCGCCCTCTACTTCGTCTACCGCTCGTTCTATCACATGAAGAGTGAGGAGACCGCTGTAGAGGAATAAGAGATATTATATCCACACATTACCCGCGAATTATCCATTTATGATTAATTCGCGGGTAATTTATTTTTCACCCAAACCAACGGCCACTGACCAGCGTGAAGAATGTCCACGAGAGGAACACGAATGAATCCATTAATGTCTCTTTCAGAAAGAATCATGAGAAATTTATGACTCATTCATAATCAATAATAGAAGAAGAATTCGTGAATCATTCGTGGCTTATTCATGAACATTCGTGTTAAAAAACGAATGATGTACTTCGAATCGGCCTAGATCATTCATCGCATGATAAATAACGCCAATCGGCGGAACCCCGAGCTTGGGATTCCGCCGATTGACGTTTGATATACTTGCTTGTTATTTCTTTCTTGGCTTGCGTCTTGCCCAGCCTTCCTCACTGAAGTCGGGCACCTCGCCACGCAGCTTCAGGGGCTTGCCCTTGATGAGAGCGCGCCAGTCGCCATCGTTGTCGTCGCGATGGGAACGGCGGGCGTCGGCCTGACGGCCACCCTTGTCGGCACTGCGGCGGTCGCCCTTGCTGTCGCGGCGGCCCTTGCCGCCCTTTGCTGCTCCCTCGTCGGCATCGTTGCAGCGCACCTCACGGCCCTTATAGGTGATGCCCGTCAGAGCATCCATCACCGTCTGCGCGTCGCGTTCGGGCACCTCGATGTAGGAGAAGCGCTTCAGCAGGTCGATATGGCCCACCTGCTGATGGCCCTTGATGTGCTTATTGAGCAGCTGCATCACCTCGCCGGGATAGAAACCGTCGTCCTTACCCAGGTTGATGAAGAGCCGGCGATAGCCAGCCTCCGTGCGACGGCGGCCCTTGCGCTCACCGCCATTGCGGTCGCCGCGCTGCTTGCGGTCGCCCTTGTCCTGCTTCTCACGCGTTGACGACGAAGGCTTCACAATCTCAGGAGCATTCTTATAGTAGTCGAGGAAGCGGCCAAAGGTGATCATCACCACCTTCTTGATGACGTCTTCCTTGTCGATATACTCAAACCAGCGATTGATGTCGCCCATGTAAGGAGCGATGAGTTCCTCGTCGACGTCGGTCTTCATGATGTCGTTCATCGTCTTGTAGAGCTGTTTCTTGCAGATTTCCTCTGCCGTGGGCAGGGTGCCGTCGACAAACTCCTTGCCGATTTCCTTCTCGATGCGGCGCACCTTGAACTTCTCCTTCGAGTGGATGATGGAGATGCTTGTGCCCTTCTTGCCGGCGCGTCCGGTGCGGCCCGAGCGGTGGGTGTAGCTTTCGATGTCGTCGGGCAGACCGTAGTTGATGACGTGCGTCAGGTCCTCCACGTCCAATCCGCGTGCTGCGACATCGGTGGCTACGAGCAACTGCACGTTGTGCTGACGGAACTTCTGCATGGTGAGGTCGCGCTGCTGCTGACTCAAGTCGCCGTGGAGCGACTCGGCGTTGTAACCGTCCTTGATGAGTTTGTCGGCAATCTCCTGCGTCTCCAGTTTCGTGCGGCAGAAGATGATGGCGTAGATGTTGGGATAAAAGTCAACGACACGCTTCAGCGCAAGGTACTTGTCCTTGGCGCTCACCATGTAATAGATATGGTTGACATTCTCGGCGCCCTCATTGCGCGAGCCGACTACAATCTCCTCATACTCGTGGAGATAGCTCTTGGCGATGCGCTCAATCTCGCGGCTCATCGTGGCCGAGAAGAGCAGCGTGTGGCGCTCCTGGGGCAGGTGCTCAAAGATGGCATTGATGCTGTCGGCAAAGCCCATGTTGAGCATCTCGTCGGCCTCATCAAGCACAACGTTTTTCACGTCGTCGAGTTTGGCCACGCCGCGCTCAATGAGATCAATCAGTCGGCCGGGAGTGGCGACGATGATCTGTACGCCGTGGCGCAGAGAGTGAATCTGGGTCATGATGGAGGCACCGCCATAAACGGGCACGATGCTCACATCGTCAAGATACTTGGCAAAGTCGTTGAGGTCGTCGGCAATCTGCAGGCAGAGCTCGCGTGTGGGCGAGAGAATCAGCGCCTGCGTGTTGCGGCTGGTGCGGTCGATCTGCTGCAAAACGGGAATACCGAAGGCTGCAGTCTTGCCCGTGCCGGTCTGAGCAAGGGCGATAACGTCTTTACCACTGTTTAAAAGATACGGGATTACTTCTTCCTGGACAGGCATGGGATGCTCAAATCCAAGTTACGCCCCTCTTAATCTACACAAATGTTATCCGTGGTCAACAAAAGACCTTGCGCTCCATAGCGGCTCTTTATAAAACGGCTGCAAAGGTAGTGAAAATATTTGGAAATAGAAAAAATTTGCTTATATTTGCATCATCTGTTTATTATAATGTGACCATCATGGGCAATCTTTTTTCTAAAACCTGGAGTTTCCTTTTCCCGCTGGCCTTCATCACGCTGCTTTCTATGGGCTGCAGCAGGAAGACGGCCAAATATACTATCGCCGTGTCGCAGTGCAGCGAGGACATCTGGCGCGACAAGCTCAACGAGGAACTAAAAACTACAGCCTACATCTACGACAATGTGGAATTACTGTTCTCCACGGCACGCGACAACGACAAATTGCAGCAACAGCAAATCGACAGTTTCATCAACCGCGGCGTGGACCTGCTCATCATCTCGCCCAATCAGGTAAACACCATCACGCCCGCCATTGAGCGGGCCTATAAGAAAGGGATTCCCGTGGTGCTCTTCGACCGCAAGACCGAGTCGCCCCACTACACGGCCTTCATGGGTGCCGACAACTACGAGATTGGCCGCATCATGGGCGACTACATCGCTCACATTCTGGGCGGAAAGGGAAATCTGGTGGAGATTCGCGGCCTGGAGCACTCATCGCCAGCCATCGAGCGCCATCGCGGACTGGTCGATGCGCTGCGCCACCATCCCGGCGTGCGGCTCGTAGACAGCCGTGCAGGCGACTGGTCGCAGAAGAGCGGCGAGCAGGTGATGGCCCAGATGCTCAAAGGCGGCGAACAAATCGACTGCGTCTTTGGCCAGAACGACCGTATGGCCTTGGGCGCCCGAAAGGTGCTGGAACAGCAACGGCCGGGCAACAAGGCCAAGTTTGTCGGCATCGACGCCCTCGCCACGCCCACCGGTGGCATTCAGGAAGTGAAAAAAGGCCATCTCGACGCTTCCTATATCTATCCCACCAGAGGCGACAAACTGCTGCAGTTGGCCATGAACATCTTGGAGCATAAACCCTACCAGAAGGAGAAT
>ONYS01000163.1:5067-9652 GCA_900322095.1 uncultured Prevotella sp. | reverse complement strand
TGCCTCTTATTTCAATGCTCCCCAGCCGTCGGGGAATCTGGCAGGACGCATGGCGCGTGCACTCCGTACGGGGAATACGGACCAGTTTCACGACCTCCTTTCCGACTTCGTTGCCAGTATACCTTATTCTGTGAGAAGGGACAACAGCGAGAAAAGTCGTGAGAAGGACTTCCAACTCATCGTTTATCTCATCATGCGTCTCGTGGGCAGCTGCAATTATACGGTCTATCACGAGAAGGAAAGTTCTCAGGGGCGTGCCGACTGCGTCATTGAGACTCCCCAAAATGTATATATCTTTGAGTATAAGCTCGATCACTCGGCCGACGAAGCCCTCCAGCAGATAAAGGCCAAGGGTTATGCCGAGCCTTACGCCCACGACGGCCGCAAGGTCTACCTCGTCGGCTGCTCGTTCTCATCAGAGACCGGACGCGTGGCGGACTGGAAAACCGAGGCTTATGCATAACGTGCAAAACTGAAATCTTACGCAATTCTACCAATTCCGGATAACAAAGTATCATGGAATTAGTAGGATATTGGGTATCTTTGCAACTAAAAACAAGCAACAACCTATATGAACAACTTCAAGCTAACGGTAATATTTCTGTTCAGCCTGTTGCTGTCGCTGCCTCTCCAGGCAGGCAATGGCTTCGTGAGCCAGCGCAACGGACAGCTATGGCGCGACGGACAGCCCTATTATTTCGTGGGCACCAACTTCTGGTATGGTGCCATTCTCGGTTCAAAGGGACAGGGAGGCGACCGCAAACGACTCGTCCGCGAGTTGGATTTCCTGAAGAAGCAGGGCATAGACAACCTGCGCATCCTCGTGGGATCCGATGGTCAGCGTGGCGTCAAGACCAAGGTGGAGCCGACGCTGCAGATTGCTCCGGGCGTATACAACGACACTATCCTCGACGGACTCGACTATCTGCTCTCTGAGATGGGCAAGCGTGGCATGGTGGCGGTGCTGTATCTCAACAACTCCTGGGAGTGGAGTGGGGGATATGGCTTCTATCTCGAGCAGGCCGGTGAGGGAAAGGCACCGCGTCCCAACGAGGACGGCTATCCTGCATTCATGAAGTTCGTGGAGAAATACGCCACCTGCGAGAAAGCCCACCAACTGTTCTACGACTACGTGCGCTTCATCATCGGCCGCACCAATCGCTACACGGGCAAGGCCTACAAAGACGATCCGGCCATCATGTCGTGGCAGATAGGCAATGAGCCGCGCGCCTTCTCGAAGAAGGCTCTGCCAGCCTTTGAAAAGTGGCTCAGCGAGGCCTCATCGCTCATCCGCAGTCTCGACGGCAATCATCTCATCTCCATCGGCAGCGAGGGAGCATGGGGATGTGAGGGCGACTACGACTGCTGGAAACGCATCTGCTCTGACCCCAATATCGACTACTGCAACATCCATCTTTGGCCTTACAACTGGAGCTGGGCCAAGAAAGACTCG
Organism: uncultured Prevotella sp.; assembly: GCA_900322095.1. GTDB lineage: Bacteria > Bacteroidota > Bacteroidia > Bacteroidales > Bacteroidaceae > Prevotella. The sequence goes on along the minus strand of ONYS01000163.1, from coordinate 8,199 downwards.
CTAAAAGAAGACCTGCAGCGCTCCTGTGAGAACTCTCGCGACTACATCGACCGTCATCTTAAAATCTGCGAGGAAATCAAGAAGCCGCTCGTTATGGAGGAGTTTGGCTATCCCCGCGACGGTTTCCAGTTCACGCCAGGCTCTCCCACCGAGGCCCGCGACGGCTACTATAAATACGTGTTCCAGCTCGTTGCCGACAACATGAAGCAAGGCGGACGCTTCGCCGGCTGCAACTTCTGGGGCTGGGGTGGATTCGCACAGCCCCGCCATGAGCAATGGCAGGTGGGCGACCCCTACACAGGCGATCCAGCACAGGAGCAACAAGGACTCAATTCAGTATTCGCCAAGGATAAATCAACCTTGAAGGTGATCCGCGAGGAGATAAAACTGATCAAGGAGAAATAGACATCCCTTCAAAAAAACACAACAGAGGAGCTGTAGATCGTACTACAAAAGACCCACCCCCAACCCCTCCCTACAAAGGGAGGGGAGAAACATCTGTGCGCAAACTCAGGAAGCCGCATGGTAGGAGGGTCGGCATTCCTGCCGACCAATTTTGATACAGCACAAGTGATAAGCTCAGAAAATAAAAAGAGAAGCCGCAGTTCAGTCTGCGGCTTCTCTTTCTGTTTATAAGATTATTGCATCCACTGCCCGCGGAAGAGTTGGGCAGAGGGGCGTTAGTGGGTGGTAGACCGCTCAAAGGTCAGCGTTCGTGCGCCAACGAGCGTCTTGTGGTCTGTGCGGAAACTGCTCAAAGGTTTTCCGTCGACGAGAATACGGTTCACGTAGACGCCTTCTCCCTTCGTCTGCAAGCGCAGGTCATGACTGGGAAGATGAAGCGTCACAGCGTCGAAAACGGGCGATGTGAACGTGTAATAAGGCATGCCGGGACAGTCGGGATAGAAACCCATCATCGTGAACACAGCCCAGGCCGACATAGTTCCCGTGTCGTCGTTGCCGGGAATGCCACCAGGAGTATTGGTGAAATACTTGTCGACGAGCTGGCGCGTGAGCTTCTGCGTGCGCCATTCCTCTCCCTTGAAGCGGCTGAACAGGTAGGGATAGGCGATGTCTGGCTCGTTGGCTGGGTCGTAGTTGCCGTCGTCGAATACTTTCTGCAGGCGCTGCACAAACTGCTTCTGTCCGCCCATAAGCCGTGCCAGTCCCATCACATCGTGGGGAACGAAGAACGTATAGTTCCAGGCGTTGCCCTCATGGAAGCCGGGACTTGGCTCGAAGTTCTCTCCCTCCTTGGGGTTAAAGGGGTCGTAGAAGTCGCCTTTCTGCGTGATTGGGCAGAGGGTGCCGAACTGCTTGCGGTAGTAATGCTTATAGCCCAGTGAGCGCTGGCGGAAGAGACGTGCGTCGGCACGGTGGCCTAGCGAGTCGGCTATAACACTCAGGGCGTTGTCGGCCACATAATATTCGAGTGCGTGAGAGACGCTGTTGTCATACTGGCTCTCCATCGGCACATAGCCCAGCCGCATATAGTCGTCGTTGTCGGGGCGGAGAGGATTGTCCTTTCCAGGTGTGTTGGCGCCTTTCCGCATGGCCTCATAGGCGAAGTTCACGTCAAATCCGCGTAGTCCCTTCAGCCAGGAGTCCACAATTACGGGAATGGCGGGGTCGCCCTCCATCGTGTAGGTCTCGCGACTGTAGAGTTCCCACTTGGGCAGCCATCCGTGCTCGCGGTACATGCCGAGCATCGAGTTCAGCATGTCGGCCTGTACATCGGGCCACAGCAGCGTGACGAGCTGGTGCAGGTTGCGGTAGGTGTCCCAGAGAGAGAACACCGTGTAGCGGTTGCCGCTGACCCGACCAATGCTGTCCGACTCCATCATCGGGTACTGACCGTTGACGTCCTGCAGGATGTTGGGATGAATCATGGTGTGGTAGAGTGCCGTGTAGAACACCGTGCGCTGGTCTTCGGTGCCGCCTTCGACCTCTATGCGCGAGAGTTGGCTGTTCCAGTCGTTCTTGGCCTTCTGCGCCAATTGCTCAAACGTGGTTCCTGCGGGCTGCTCACGGTCGAGGTTTTCACGGGCATTGGCGATGCTGACAAACGATACGCCTACACTCACCTCCACCTGCTCGCCCTCCCGGGTGTTGAAGGTGAGCCAGGCACCAATGTCATCGCCGCTGATGTCGCGGCCATAGCTGGTATAAATCTTGCGCCGGCCGGCCGTAGAGTCCCACTGCGCCTCGGCTCCCATGGGGCGCATCTGCTTCCAATAGCCATGACTGTCGGAACTGCGGTGAACGCGAATGACGAAATAGATGGGGAAGACGGCCTGCGGATTGTAGCAGAAAGAGCCCAGCAGCTTGGTGCCCTCCAACTCGTGGTCGTTGACAAACCTCACCGTGGCGCCGCTCTCGTTGGTGAGTCCCTCGCCGAGATTGAGGAGCAGATGGCTCTGGCCTGCGGGATAGGTGAAGCGCTCACGCGACGTGCGCGGGGTGGCGGTGAACTCGCAATTGATGCCATACTTCTTCAAGTCGACGCTGTAATAGCCCGGTGTGGCCTTCTCTGTGCCCATCACCGAACCGTAGTGGTTGTAGTCCACGTCCAGTGCACCGGCCGTGGGCATGAGCAGGAGCGAGCCCATCTCGGGACAGCCCACGCCACTGAGGTTCACATGGGCAAAACCCGTGAGGAAGCGGTTGCGGATTTCGTAGGGTGTAGACCACCACAGCGAATCCTTATTGATAACGTTCGCCTTGCTGTCGCCCATCACGTTGAACGGCGTCACCGACATCATGCCGCGCGGACAGATGGCACCGGGATTGCAGGTGCCGAAGTTGGTGGTGCCGATAAACGGATTGACATAGTCGACGGGCTGCTTCCTCGTTCCATTGTCGGCGACGGAAGAGCTGCCCCGTGATGTTGCTGCGGGCACCGCAGTGGCCCATAACAGAAGAAATGATAGGATTAACGATTTATGCATAATTCTAAGTGTTTTGTTTCTTTATTGGGATGGGAAGTTAAGGGAGTTAGGGGAAGTTAAGGGAGTTAGGGGAAGTTAAGGAAGTTAGGGGAAGTTAAGGAAGTTAGGGGAAGATAGGGGAAGTTAAGGAAGTTAGGGGAAGATAGGGGAAGTTAAGGAAGTTAGGGGAAGATAGGGGAAGTTA
>ONYS01000163.1:0-4942 GCA_900322095.1 uncultured Prevotella sp. | reverse complement strand
TCTATGACTTCCATTAACTTCCCATTCCCACTAACTTCTCTATGACTTCCATTAACTTCCCATTCCCACTAACTTCTCTATGACTTCCATTAACTTCCCTTCTCATTACTTCACCACGATTTCATCCGTGAAGAGCCAGCCGCCGTGTTGTCCGTGGCGGGCCTTCACTCTTACATACCGTGCTGATTTACGCGGCTTCCAGACGAAGCGGGCATAGCTGTTGCTCTTTGCGCTGTCGGCGGGGGCGGGCGTCACGATGCCGGCCGGCTCAAAGTCCGTGCCGTTGCTGCTGAGCGAGAGTTCCACTGAGGAGGGGAGGAAAATCTCCGGACCGGTCTGCTGCATGAACGTCATGCTGACGCTGTCCACCGGCTTCACGTTGCCGAGGTCCACCGTCACGTCCATACCCTTTCCGATGAAGCCCTGCCAGCGACCGTCGCTGTAGTGCCAGCCGCCCAGTAGTCCGTCGGTGAGCGTAGAGTCGCCGGCTGCAGGGTAGGAGTCGGAATAGGCAATGCCGTTGTAGCTCACCTTGCAGCCTATGGCATCGCTGTGTACGGGCTGCAGACTCTCGGGTCGCTGTCCCTTCTCGTTGAGCAGGTCAAACGTGTGGTAGCCTTTCCGCTGCAAATAGGCGGTCTGAGCCAGAGCGCGCTTGCGGAAGTCGGCATAGTCCTTATGATTCGTCTTGGTCCATCCCAGTTCGGCAATCGCCATCTCACGCGGCCAGAGCATATACTCCGAGTGTTGCGGCGTGGGCACGTATTCGGCCCAGAGGTTCCCCTGGATGCCCAATACCAGACTGTCGTCGGGTGGCAGGTAGCTGTAGACGCGCTCCAGCGGCAGATAGCCGCCGATGGCCTCGGGCTGCGTCAGGGGAGCGTCCTGATAGGCATCGAGATAACAGTAGGCACCGGGCGAGAGCACGACGGGAACACCGCGCTGCATGGCCTTCTGGGCCTCGCTGACATTGCGCCACACCATGGCCACGGCATTTTCAGGCACCGAGTCGGAGAGTATCTCGTCCCAGCCCACAAGTTTCCGGCCGTGGCGCTCCAGGAACTGGCCGATGCGGCGAATGAGATAGCCTTGCAGCTGCTTGACGTCGGTCATTCCCTCCTCACGCATGCGCTTCTGGCAGAGCGGACACTTGGGCCATGCGGCCATACCGGCCTCATCACCGCCCACGTGGATATACTGGGAGGGAAATATCTTCATCACCTCGGTCAGCACGTTCTCCAGAAACTTATAGGTCAGCTCATTTCCCGGACAGAAATCGGCGGCACCCGACGACACCTGGGCACAAGCCAACTGAGGATAGGCAGCCAGCACTTCCTCCGAATGGGCTGGCATCTCTATCTCGGGCACAACGTTGATGTAGCGGGCCTTGGCATAGGCCACAATCTCGCGGGCATCGCGTTGCGTCAGGTATCCGCCAAAGGCATCGCTGTCGCCCTCCTCGCGATAGGCTCTGTCGCCGTTCCACCACGATTTCCAGTCGGGTGCCGACCGCCAGGCGGCCTTGCGCGTGAGGTCGGGATAGCGCTTAATCTGCAGTCGCCAGCCGGCAGCATCGGTCAGATGCAGGTGGAGGGTATTGAGCTTGTAACGGGCCATCGCGTCGATTTGCTTTTCGATGTAGGCTTTGTCGAAGAAGTGGCGCGAGATGTCGAGCATCAGTCCGCGCCAGCGATAGCGGGGCGTATCCTTGATTTCGCAGCAGGCAATGCGGCCGTCGGCGCTGCGCAACTCACTCAGTGTCTGCAGTCCATAGAAGAGTCCCGCGCCCGTGGCGGCCTTGATGTCGATGGCTTGCGGGGTCACGGTCAGCGAGTAGCCCTCGCGGCTTGCAACCTTGGGGTCAATCGTCAAGTTCAGGCTCACGCTCTGTGCGCTTTTTCTCTGTACGCTGGGGAAAAACTCACGCAGAAAACTGGTCAACCGTCGGCGGTCGGCAGCTGGGAGACTGTGGTATTTCACGCTCATACTGGACGCCTGACATTCGCCTCCGGTCCATACTACAGATTGCGGCTCGGGCAACAACGACTGCGCCCCAGCACTCATGCTGCCCAAGAGAAGCAGCAGACAAAAAATCACTCTATACATAGTTCGTCGATAAATATAAATGCAGGAGTACCCTTTCCCGTATGCCACTCGGGCAACTTGGCGCACGGCGTGATGATGAGGCGTACGTAGCGAGCCTGCTGCGGTGTGAATTTAATCGTGTGATGATAAATGCCGTCGGGCGAGTCGGCGGTGAGCATGGGATAGTTCTCAGATGCCACGTGGGTGAACTGCTTGCCGTCTGTAGATACCTCTACCTGGAGGCTGGCTGCATCGAAAATCCAGTCACCCTTGCGCACGCAGTTGTTGAACCTTGCCTCACTGATGGTCTGTTTCTTCTTCAGGTCGATGACGGCGTCGAGCGGATGACTGCAGAATCCCAGCCAGCGGCCCGAATTGAAGTTGCCCTTGCCCGTGAGTCCGTCGATGAGCGTCTCAGCGCCACCGAAGGTGTATTTCGGCTCGGGCTGATAGCGGAGCGTGATGGGGCGCAGGGTGGCTTTGTTGAAGTTGATGTCCTCCTTCAGCATCACGTCGTGGCCGTTGTAGCGATGGGTGATGGCGCGCAGCTGCGACGTGGACTTCACGACAATGGTGCTGCCGTTGTAGGCGTGGGGCGAGAACATGGTGGCATCGGTGAGGTCGGCGCCCTTCAGCGTGTAGGGCATCGTCTGATGGTCGTAGGTGGAGAGGCTGACAAGCAGCCGACGATGCTTCACGTCGGGCTGTGCTGAGAAGCGTATGGCCTCGAAGGCAGGCGAATAGCTGTAGCCCAGCGAGTCGTAATGTACGGTCAGCCGTCCGAGCCGCTCCAGAAAGTTGTCGTAGTCCTTGAGGTCGTTGCGCGTCCACGCCACCTCGCTCAGAGCGGCCATACGGGGCAGCCACTGAAACTCAGCCTGCTTGAAACTGCGGATATGCTCACCCCACAGACAAGCCTGCACGCCCATGACGTAGCTGCTGTCGGCATTGTTCAGCTCCGCGGGGACGGGATTGAACCGATAGGCACGCTCGAGCGGAACATAGCCACCCGTGTGGTAGGGGTCCTCGTCGGACGACTCATACTGGCTCTGACTGAAATAGAGATTTCCCACCGGCGTCATCACCACCCGGTGATGCTGTCGGGCTGCCTCAATGCCGCCCTCAATGCCGCGCCACGACATCACACTGGCGTCGGGCGTCAGTCCGCCTTCGAGTATCTCGTCCCAACCGATGACGTGGCGGCCATGCTGGCGGAGGAAGTTCTCGGCGTGAGCAAGGATGAACGACTGCAGTTTCTGCTCGGCCGTAGACTTGGCATCACCGACCAGTCCGAGTGCCTTGATGCGGGCCTGGCACTTGGGGCAATGCTCCCATCGCGTCTTCGGACATTCGTCGCCACCGATATGGATATAGTCGGAAGGGAAGAGACTGACAACTTCGCCCAGCACGTCGTCGATAAACTTCAGTGTGGAGTCGTTGCCGGCGCAGAGCACGTCGTCGCTCACGCCCCATCGTGTCCACACCTTATAGGGACCCCCCGTGCAGCCCAGGCTGGGATAGGAGGCCAGAGCGGCCTGCATGTGGCCGGGCATGTCGATTTCGGGAACAATCGTTATGTAGCGGTCGGCGGCATACTTCACGATGTCGTGAATCTCGTCTTGGGTGTAGAATCCGCCATGCCGCTTACCGTCGCCCAAGGTCTCGCTGCGCCAGGCACCTGTGCGGGTGAGCTCAGGTCGCGACTTTATCTCAATGCGCCAGCCCTGGTCGTCGGTGAGATGCCAGTGGAAGCGGTTGAGATTGTGGAGGGCCATAAGGTCGATAAACTGTTTCACCTCGTCGACGCTGTAGAAATGGCGCGCCACGTCGAGCAGGGCACCGCGATAGCCAAAGCGGGGAGCATCCTCGACGATGACTGAGGCGAGCTCTACAGAGCCCGTCTTGCCCGTGGGCAGTGCCTTGCGCAGCGTCTGGATGCCATAGAAGATGCCTGCGGGCGAACCGCTGATGAGGATGCTGTCGGGATTCACTTCCAGCCGATAGCCTTCGGCAGGCTGTGAGCCACCGGTGGTCGCGACGAGGTTGATGCCCTTGTCGACGGGATGAGGAACCACAGTCAGCCGCACGCCCTTCTCCTGCAGCATGTAGGAGGCCAGCATCCGGGCATCGCGGAGTAGGGCGGGGGTGTCGGCCGATACGCCGATGAGCGTGGAATCATTCATAATGAAAGCCTGACGATGGGTGTTGCGAATCATGAGCGGGCGCGGAATCACGCCGTAACGGGCGCGGTCCGACGTATCGAAATCACCCTTCGATAACATATCTTTCAGCATCGAGGAAAGTTTGGACCGCTTCAGATGACTCAGCGTGGAGTCGGAAGGTGAGGGCTGGGCGGCGGCCTGTCCTGCAGACAAGGCCAGCAAGAGGGTCACCAACAGTTGTTTTGTCTTTATCATCTTTGTTTCTGGTTTGTTTCAAGAAAAGGCGAGCCGACGCACCTCCGTTACGATGGGAGAGGCGACATCGTGGCTTGCCGGGCCGACCACAACCGTGGGGAGGAGATCGGAACAGGTTTTTCGGCATGTAAAATTAATCATAATTTGTGAGAAGAACAAACAAAAGAATAGAAAACCGACGGCCTCTTGGCGCCGGGCGGCATATGGGGGCCGGCGAGGCGGCATATGGAAGCCGGCGGGGAGGCATATGGAAGCCCGTGGGGAGGCAAATGCCGTCCGGCACCAGTAACCACATTTTGCCCCATCAATAAACCTACAAAAAAGAATGAATAAGGCGTTTGCCATCAAAAAAAATGCAAAAGATTTGGCAGTTCAAAATAATACTCTTATCTTTGCACCACTAATTTCATGCGGCAATAGCTCAGTTGGTAGAGCGCGAC
>ONYS01000162.1 GCA_900322095.1 uncultured Prevotella sp. | reverse complement strand
GTCGCCCGTTCCCGGCTCACCCTTGGTGCGAATCATCGTAGCCCCCTCAGCGATACGGCGCAGAGCCTCGCCGAGATTGCGTGCGCCACAGACGAAGGGAACGTCGAACTTGGTCTTGTCGATATGATATACATCGTCGGCGGGCGACAGCACCTCGCTCTCGTCGATATAGTCGATGTTGATGGCCTGCAGAATCTGGGCCTCCACGAAGTGACCGATGCGGCATTTTGCCATCACGGGGATGGAGACGGCTGCCTGAATGCCCTTTATCATCTTGGGATCGCTCATGCGCGACACACCGCCGGCTGCACGAATGTCGGCCGGAATGCGTTCCAGGGCCATCACGGCGCAGGCGCCAGCCTGTTCGGCAATGCGGGCCTGTTCGGGGGTTGTCACGTCCATAATCACACCACCCTTGAGCATCTGTGCCAGGTTGCGGTTGAGTTCTTGTCTTTCTTTTGTCATGATTCATAGTTGTTTAGCCGTCTGTCGGCGATAATCGCTGGGCGACAGACCAGTTTGTTTTTTGAAATATTTCGAAAAGTGTGCCTGCGATGAGAAACCGTGGTCGAAGGCAATCTCCTGCAGGGTCTTGTCGCTCTGACGGAGAGCCGTGGCGATGGCATCGGTGATTTGCCGGTCGATGATGTTCTTGGGCGACATGCCGCTCACGCGGTGGCAGACCTGTGCCAGATAGGTTGCCGTGACGTTGAGGCAGTCGGCGTAGAAGGCCACGTCGCTGTTGGTGCGGTAGTGGCTGCCCACGAGCGTCAGAAAGCGGTTGTAGAGTTTCGTGCCCACGCCTTGCGGTCCGGGCTTGGGCTGCATGCCGCGGGCCACGAAGTCGCGTGCCTTGCGCTCGGCGGTCTCCATGTCGTCGCCAAGTGCCACGTAGGCGGCAATGGCCGAGGAGAAGGCGTTCTGCTGACCGTGGAGCGAGGCGTCGTCGACGAAGTGGACGTTGGGCAGCACCTCTCCGCCGAGGATGTCGTGGGCCTCACTGCGTCTGACGACAACAATCGAGCACAACGGCAACAGTTGCTGCCGTATCTGTGCCAGCACGTCCGGGGCCAGCAGCAGGTCGCCGTTGGCCGAGCGCAGGATGGAGTCGTAGACGACGAAGTAGGGCTTGTATTTCACAATCAGGTCGACGATGACCTGCAAGACGTCGGTGCGGCGAATCATTCCGATCTTCACCACCTGCGGTTCCACATCGTTCACGACGGCCTCCACCTGTCCGCGCACGGTGGCCGCAGGCAGGTCGTAGAAGCTCTGGATGCCGATGGTGTTCTGCATGGTGACCGAGGTGATGGCCGACACAGCATAGGCGCCGAGCGAGGCGATGGTGCGGATGTCGGCCTGCACGCCCGAGACTCCCGAGCTGTCAGAACCTGTTATGGTGAGTATCGTTTTCATTGCGTCTGCAAAATAAGAGAATTCTTTTCAACAAACAAAAAATAGTTTGCAAAAAGACAAATAAAACGAAAGTTTGTATAAAGCTGCGGAGAATCCTCCGCCACCTCAGGGTGCAAATAAGGGGCAAAAAACGACAGACTCCGTGAAGCACCTGCTCAGCGGACGCAAATTTTCGCGAAACCGTTTGTCGACTGGGCAGAAAAAATGCAGATTAATTTTGTAACAAAGGAAAATAATCGTACCTTTGCACTACTAACCCTCATATGCTTCTATAGTTCAATGGATAGAACGGAGGTTTCCTAAACCTTTGATCCGGGTTCGATTCCCGGTGGAAGTACATTTTATTCGCTTTTCCTTAAAACTTTACCATTATGATTGGAGCCATCATCGGAGATATTGTCGGTTCACGTTTTGAGTTCAATAGCAAGAATATTGAACCGGGATTCACGCTTTTCACAAAAGATTGCAGCTACACAGACGACACCATCTGCACGGTGGCCATCGCTGATGCGTTGCTGAATCATAAGGACTACGGTCAGGCTCTGCGCGAGTGGTGCCGCAAGTATCCCGATCCCATGGGCGGCTACGGCAGTTACTTTCAGGACTGGTGGGAGAGTGATGACCGTCCGGGCAATCCTTCCTGCGGCAACGGCGCGGCCATGAGAATCAGTCCTGTGGGCTGGCTCGTCAACGACTACCACGAGATGCTCAATCAGGCTAAGCTCGCCACCATCTGCAGTCATAATCATCCCGAGGCCATCAAGGGGGCGCAGTGTGTGGCTACGCTCATCTATTGGTTTCGTAATGGTCGCATCACGAAGGAAGATTTGGAACATAAGATGGAAAAGCATTTCAAATATGAGATGCCCGACCTGAAGGACATCATGCGCATTGGGCGTAACGGCCATTTCGATTCCACTTGTCAGGAGACGGTGCCATGGGCTGTGCGTTGCTTCATTGAGAGCAACAGCTTTGAGGGTGCGCTGCGCAATGCCATCCTCACGCGGGGCGACACCGACACAAAGGCTGCCGTCACCTGTTCCATCGCCGGTGCTTTCTATGTCATTCCCGATGAGATCATCTCCAAAGCCATGAGCTATCTGCCGGGAGAGATGATTAAGATCATCGAACAGTTTTGCGATAAGGTGCAGGAAGAAATATAAGGAAAAAAGAAAAGAAGAAAAAAAGGAAAAAAACTAGACCCACCTACCAGACCCACCCCCAACCCCTCCCTCTGTAGGGAGGGGGTGGGGGTGGGTCTTCTATCTATCCTTTCTCCCTTTCCCTTGCCAGCTTCTGATATTGCGAGGGAGTCATACCATTAATCTTTCTGAAGGCCTGGATGAAGCCGGCGGCAGTCTTGTAGCCCAGTTCGCGATAGATGGCCTCGATGGTCAGGTTGCCGTAGTGCTCGGTGTCGCTCAGGCGACGGCAGGCCTCACGGATGCGGAACTCGTTGAGATAACTCTTGAAGTTGCGGCCGTAGGTGTCGTTGATGACGGCCGAAACGTATTTGGTGTTCGAACCCACTTTCTGCGCGAGCATACTAAGCGAGAAGTCCTCGCGGCTGATGACGCTAACGTCGTCGAGTACGCTGTTGATCTTCTCCAGCAAGCGGATGCTCTGGTCGTCGGAGAGCTGCGGCTCCTTGCCGTCCTTGTCGTCGGCAGACGATTCTTTTTCCTCCTGCTCACTGTCAGTGATGGTCTCCTTATCAACCTTCGCTTCCTCTTGCCGGTCGACAGCCTGAATGTAGCGTTGGCGCAACTGACGGTTCTCCTCACCATTGCGCAACAGTTCCTCGTTCTTGGCCACGAGCAGTTGCTGCGACTCGAGCAGACGACGGTTGCGCTGGCGCAGCTTTAAGTAGAGTAAGGCGATGGCGGCGGCAAGCAGCAGGAAGATGATGGAGGTGACGATGAGATAGCGGTTGTGCACTGTCAGCCGACCAATGATGGCGTTGTTTTGCCGGTTCTCGTAGTCGAAGAGTTTCGCTTTGGCCGCGTTCATGCGCTGGCGGTCAAAGATGCTGTCGTTGAGTGCGAGGTATCTGTTCTTATAATATTCTGCTTTTGTGGCGTTGCCCTCGTGCTTCATCGCCACGTAGAGACCGCGGCAGACAGAGGCCTCCATCTGCTTGTCGCCCGATTTTCTTATCCAGTCGTAGGCCACATCGTAGGCTTCGATGGCCTCCTTTGCTTTCCGCTGCAAATAAAGAATGTTGCCCGTCTCCATTTGCGCAGTGATCTGATAGGCAGCGCCCAAGTGGGTTTCGATGGCCAGTTCCAGAGCCTGGCGTTGATAATAGAGAGCCGGAGCGTAGTTGCCCTCAGTCTTGGCGATGAGGCTTTGGTTACAGAGGGCATAGTAGCGGGTGACGGGCGTGGATTTGTAGGGCAGACTCATCTGAATCTTGAAATACTGACGTGCCTTACGCGTGTCGCCTTGCATGCAGGATGTGGCCACAAGATTGATGGCGAACTTCAGCTGCAAGCCAACATTGCCCTCCTTTTGGGCGATGTCAAGTCCTTTCTTATAATAATAGATAGCAAGGTTGGCATCGTCAAGGTTGCCGTAGATGTTGCCGATGTTGCCGATGCATGCCATGATGATGGCGTTGTCTTTAGATGCTTGTGCCTTTTCCAGGGCATGGGTATAAAGTTCCAGGGCCTCAGAATACTTTTCTGCCTGATAGAATTTGTCGGCCTGAACTTTCATCTGTACGGCACTGCTCGGTTTCTCGCCAATGGCCGTGGCCTGGAGAGCACAAAGCAGGCATAGGGCAAGAAGGGATATGTGTAAGGAAAATAAGTGTTTCAATCTTGACATGTTGCAAAGTTACGTTAAAATAATGAGAAGCCAAAGACGAAGAGGGGAATTTTTAGCATTAACAGACCCACCCCCAGCCCCTCCCTACAAAGGGAGGGGAGCTAAAATCGGTGTGTTTACGTAGGAGGGCTGTAGGAGGGCCGTCATTCCTGACGGCCAAGATTGAATTGTGGATGTTAGAGAGTGATGTGCCTGGAAGGCACTACCTTGGAGGTACTGCCTTCCAGGCAGAAGCAATCGGATTGGCTTATATCCGGGCACATTGTCCGCTTCGCTTCCATGTACCCGGTTTCTGAGGTATCGTCTTCCAGACGATTAAACATCATTTGGCTCTAAGACACTTTAGTAAATCCTTCGGTGGCAGGAATGCCAATAAATTCTTGTTGTATCTATTATGGTCGGATCATGTCGCGTGACAATTGTCACGAAACTGCGTGACAGTTGCCACGAACGAACGTGACAGTTGTCACGAACGAACGTGACAGTTGTCACGAACGAACGTGACAGTTGTCACGCACAAACGCTTCCTATGTTTTCTGACAAGGATTTTACCGAAAATCTTTCAATGTTTCATATTATTTAACACATAGTGATATTATGTGTAACTACTCAGTCTTTTTGACATGATGGTTCGGAACGACTAAATATTAGTCGTTCTCTGATAAGAGTCTTCCGATAAAGTCATCCTTGGGAGCCATG
>ONYS01000158.1 GCA_900322095.1 uncultured Prevotella sp. | reverse complement strand
TCAAGGGTGAGAAGCCCTGGAACCAGAAGGCCGACATCTATCTCACCTGCGCTACTCAGAATGAGCTCAATGGTGAGGACGCCGACAAGATTATCGCCAGCAAGCCTATCGCTGCCGTTGAGGTCAGCAACATGGGTTGCACGGCTGAGGCTGTCGACAAGTTCCTCGCTGCTCATGTGCTCTTCGCTCCCGGCAAGGCCGTCAACGCTGGCGGCGTAGCAACGAGCGGTCTGGAGATGACCCAGAACTCGATCCGTCTGCACTGGAGCAAGGAGGAAGTAGACGAGAAACTGCACTATATCATGCACTCTATCCACGAGCAGTGCGTCACTTACGGCACAGAGCCTGATGGATACATCAACTACGTGAAGGGTGCCAACGTGGCTGGCTTCATGAAGGTTGCCAACGCTATGCTTGCTCAGGGCGTTTGCTAATAAGCAGAGACTCTAAGAAGTAAGATATATAAAGGGCGCGGCGTGACGGTGTCGCGGCGCGCCCTAATCATTTAGAAAGAGAGAGCAATACCCCACTCCCCCCTCCTCAGGGGCAACAATACACAAATAATACCAAATTACGACTCATGAAAGCAATAAACAGCGATAAAGCCCCCAAGGCCATCGGACCTTACAGTCAGGCCATCCAGGCCAACGGATTCGTTTTCGCATCCGGCCAGTTACCCATTGATCCCGCGACGGGTTCATTTCCGGAAGGTGGAGTGAAAGAACAGACGCGGCAGAGTATTCTCAACGCCCAGGCCATCCTGAAACAAGCCGGGCTCGAACTTTGCGACGTCGTGAAGACGACGGTGTATCTGGCCGACATGAATGATTTCGCTGCCATGAACGAGGTCTATGCCCAGTTCTTCAGCGAGCCCTTCCCCGCCCGTTCGGCCATAGCCGTGAAGACGCTCCCCAAGCAAGCGCTGGTGGAGGTGGAATGCATTGCCGCCGCGAAATAATTAATTAGAACTACGAATCATTAGAGAAAGATCTCTTCAACCCCGTAGCTGGTCCTACGGGGTTTTTTCATGCCTTTTTCAGTCCTTCTATCCTTATCTGTCCCGTCTCCATCTGTCTTTTTCCGGCTCTCTTGATGTTTTCCGTGGAAGGCGGTCAGACGAACCCGAGTTTGAAGTTTTGTTTCCTCAAGAGAAATCCTATCTTTCTTTTATCGGACTTCAGATCGTTCATTACAGTTTCACTCCCCCAAATAGCATCTCTCTGACGACAGCCTTTGCCGTACTGCGATTGAGCGAACGTGACTTTATTGAGTATAGATGGCTTTATCATGGTCCCGGCTGTTGATCTTGGTCCCGGCTTGTAAATGCCTCCCCGTGGGCTTCCATATGCCTCCCCGTGGGCTCCCATATGGAACCCCGCGGGCTCCCAACTGCCAGCCGGCGGGATTCCATTTTTAATGCATAATGTATAATGCATAATTTTGGCTGCGCGAGCCAGTAGAAGGCCTTATGATTTTCTCTGCCCCGCATGGCAATTATGCATTATGCATTGTGCATTATGCATTATAATTAATCCTTAAATTATTATAACCTTTATCTTCGTGGGGCGCTTTTTAGACTGATAATCGCTAATTTTGCAGCCGAATATGGAACTGAGACAACATTACGAAGAGCGCGTTGGCAGTCTGAAAGCGAAGATCAAGAAGCTGAAGGCGCGCAACCGATATTATATAGCTTTGGAGATAGCCACGTTTGCTGCTGTCATTGCCGCAATAGCCGTCTATACCTCCACTTCAGGTTATGGCCTGATCTGTCTGTTGGCCGGTCTGGCTGCCGCCGTGGCGTATGTCTTTATCCGTTGGGCCGACGGTCGCAATTCGGCTGAGACTGACCGGCTCGAGGATCTACTGCAAGTGCACGTCGACGAATTGGCGGGACTTGATGGCGACTACTCCCGTTTCGACGACGGTCAGCAATATGTCAATCCCCATCATCCCTACAGTTTCGACCTCGACATCTTTGGTCCTGAAAGTCTTTTTCAGCGCATCAATCGCACCTCTACAACGAGTGGAAGCGACGCGCTGGCACGTGCCTTGAGCCGCGACGTCAGTACGGCGGAGGGCTTGCTCTGTCAGCTGGCCGACGATGTTGCCGCCACGATACACCGTCAGGCTGACATCGTCAACCGTTTCTCGGCTGATGCAGATTGGCGCGAAGAAGTGATGGCAGCGGGTAAGCGCCACCGCATCGACACCGATGCCATCCTCAAAGCCGTGGAGAAGACGGCACGGGAAGACTATCCGTGCTGGCTGGGCTCGCGCCTGACGCTGGTTGGCGTTGGCGTGCTCTCTGTAGCGTTGGCCGTCACCATCGTGCTGGCCATCTTGGGCTATGTTGAGACCTCTGTGCCCTTGCTTTGGGCTACAGCGCAGTTCTTCCTCGCCCTCTTTGTCACGCAGAAGCCTCTGCGCAGAATCGGCAATCACCTGAACAGCCTCATTCGCGAGATGGAACCCATGGTGAGGCTGGCGCGACTGATGCGCGAGGCTGGCGGAGAATGGCAACAGCTCGACGAGGCCGAACGCTGTTGGCGCGAGTTGGGCAGCATCGTGAAGGCCATCGACCGCCGCGGCAACCTATTGGGACTGCTCTTCTCTGACGCGCTGACCCTTAGCGACATCCGCCTCACCAGCCGCTATCTGCGCTGGCAGGAGCGCCACTTGGGGCAGATTTCCCGATGGATTGACCTCGTGAGCCGTGGCGATGCCCTGGTGAGTATGGCGACGATGCGCTTCAACCATCCCGAGGCCGGCGGCGCCGAGATCGGCGACGACCAGAGTGTGGACGTTGAGGCCAAGGGGCTGTGGCATCCCTTCCTCGGGCAGAAGGCGGTGCGCAACGATTTCGGCATTGCCGACCGCAACTTCTATATCATCACGGGAGCCAACATGGCGGGCAAAAGTACGTTTCTGCGCGCCATAGGCATCAACTACGTGCTGGCAATGAACGGTATGCCGGTGTTTGCCGAGCATTTTTCGTGCAAGCGCTTCAACCTCTTCAGCAGCATGCGCACGAGCGACGACCTGGCCCACGGCATCAGCTACTTCAACGCCGAACTGTTGCGCATCCGCCAACTCATCGATTCCTGCAAGAGCCACGCTCATACTTTGATTATACTGGACGAGATTCTGAAGGGCACCAACTCGCTCGACAAGCTCAACGGCTCTCGCATGTTCCTCGAGTGGATAGCTCAGATGCCCGTGAGCGGCATCATTGCCACCCACGACCTGGAACTGTCGAAGATGGAGAGTGAGCGCTTCCACAACTATTGCTTTGAAATCAGTCTCGACACAAAGGTCACTTACTCATACAAGATAACGGCGGGCGTGGCGCGCAACCAAAACGCCAGCTTCCTGCTCAAGCAACTTTTAAGCGAAGAAAAATGAAGATTACCATGTTAGGGACCGGCAACGCCCTCGTAACCCGCTGCTACAACACTTGTTTTGTGATGGACAATGGCACCGACAAGCTGCTCGTCGACGCGGGTGGCGGCAATGGTGTGCTGACGCAGTTGGAGCGGGCAGGCATCAATGGCGGTGACATCCACAACATCTACGTAACCCACGCCCACACCGACCACATTCTCGGAGTCATCTGGATGGTGCGCGTGTTCATTCAGCGCCATCTCGCCGGGAAGTTCAAGGGCGAACTGCATGTGTGGAGCCACGAGAAAGTGCTGCGCATCTTGGATTTCAACTTGCAGAATATGATAACGCCCAAGCAGTATGCCGAGATAGGGCGCTGTGTGTTCTTTCATGAGGTTCACGATCGCGATGAGATTGATTGCGGTTCGTTCCATCTTCAGGTGTTCGACATCCTCTCCACCAAGGAGAAGCAGTTTGGCTTTGCCACTATGGTCGACGGACGCCGCATCGTTTGCTTGGGCGACGAACCCTACAACGAGGCCAACTCTTCTATCGTGAAAGGCGCCGACTGGATGCTCTGCGAGGCTTTCTGCAAATATGCCGACCGCGACACGTTCCATCCCTACGAGAAGCATCACTCCACAGCCCGCGATGCCGCGCAGCTGGCTCAGCGTCTTGGCGTGGCCAATCTGGTGCTCTATCACACAGAGGACAAGACTCTTGCCACGCGCAAGCACGATTATACCGTTGAGGCCCAGTCCTGCTTCGATGGCAAGGTGTTCGTGCCCGACGACCTGGAGACCATCACGCTTTGGTAAGGCTGACTGCCTTTTTCATCTTTCTCTCGCCAGCCAGATGCCAAAGAAACGGTCATACACCTCGTAGCTGTCGTTCTGGTCGAGAAGCAATTCCTTGTCGACGAGCGACTTTACGGCCGAACGCACAGTGCTTGGAGCCCCAAGATGATATTTCATCAGGAAATCCTTGCCAAGCACTTCCTTCACGGAGCCTTCGCTGGCAATGGCCCGCAGCAAGCGGCGTTGGAACGGCGTAATGAGGCGCAGGAATGTCTGGTAGGTGGCTTCGCTCTCCTCCGTGATGACTTGTATCGTTTGACTGACTATGGCGGGAGTGATGACCGGGTCATAACTCTCGTAGAGCCGGTTGAGAACCATCTGCACATACCAGGTGTGACCGTGGAGAAGAGTGTAGACCGTGTGGAAACCGTCCTCTGTCAACTGTTGGCCATGACCTTTGAATTTGTCCTTTGCAAAACTATAATAGGATTCCTCGGCAATCTCCTTCAGCGGCATCATTTGGGTGCTTTGGAAGAAGGGACGGGCTGCCGAAGCAAACATCTCTTCCAGCAGATGACGCTGACTGCCGGAGAAGACAAAGTGGACGGAAGACAATCGCTGGATATACGACCTCAGAAGAGCCTCGACATTCTTGTCGTCATAGCCTTCTATCGACTGGAATTCATCGAAGGCGATATAGCATTGCCGGCCCGACTGTTCCAAGTATTGAAAGATTTCGGTCAATGAGTGCTCGGCCGTCTGCGGCTGCAAATCAACGGAGAACGAAGGCTCTCCCGTGATTGGGTCTAAGGAGAGAGTAGGGCGCAGCGACTTGAAGAATGCGGCTACCGACTTCATTACCTTTGTTTCGCGGGTGTCGAGAGTTCCCAGGACGGCATTGGCAAGTTGGCGCACCAATGAAGCGAAGGAATCGGTCTGATAAAGGTCGACATAATAGCACGATACATTCTTGTCCTTGCCTTTAATCAGGTGGAAGGTATGATGGATAAGTCCCGTCTTTCCCATACGGCGGGGACTGATGAGCGTGACATTGCGGCCATTGCGCAATGCCGACATAAGTCTGCTGGTCTCTTTTTCTCTGTCGCAGAAATATTCCGGTGAGATGTAACCGGTCAGAAGGAAAGGATTTGTTAGATGTTTCATATCTGTCGCCCTTGATAATCGTTGTAATATGTACCGAACAATCTCGTATTGCGAAAAGTTCGTTACGAAAAGTTCGCAATGCAAAGATACAGCAAACGAGTGGAATAGCAAAACAAAAAAAGAAAAAATAGACCCACCCCCGTCCCCTCCCTACGAAGGGAGGGGAGAAAAAAGCGGATGATAGTTATTAGCAGACGTACTCTCTGTTTGTCAGTGATAGTATAGCCGATTCGACAAACTTATAAAATCATAACATAAGATACAAAATGCTACAATTTAAGTTGCCTTCCTGTTTCAACCTTGCTGGTTGCAATCCTGTTCGT
>ONYS01000154.1 GCA_900322095.1 uncultured Prevotella sp. | reverse complement strand
GGCCCCAACCTCTTTGTAGTAGCGGATCATCTGCCGCACCTCTTCCTCCGAGAAGCCGAGCATCTGGTTGAAGCGGGCGTCAAGACTCATGTTCAGCGCGATGTTGTAACCACTCGTGAGATCGTCGAGTGTAATAGGCGAGACGCCAAGCATGATGATGCGGTGGAACATCGGCTTGAAAAGCTTGAAGATGTCGCGGTAGAAGCCGGTGCCGTGGGTGAGCTCATGGTAAGCCTGCTGTCCTTTCACGTTGAGTACGTTGTTGGTGAAGTTGTCGTACTCGTCGACGATGAGGTAGAGCTTGTTCCCTGCCTTCTTTGCCTCCATCCTGACTATGTTGAGCTTGCTTGCAGCAGTCTTCTCTCCATGCACCCACTCAACGACGCGGGGACTATAGTAGTTCTTATAGTTGTCGATGAAAGAGTCCATCACATTGCAGCAGTAACGGTTGAAATTCTCGTATAGATTCTCCAAGTCACTGCCCACCATTGAGAAGTCAAGATGTAGCACTTGAAACTCTCCCTGCTCTTTTGTCGGATGGTCGGCAACATACAATCCCTTGAACAACTCTTGGAAGTTGTCCTTTTGGTTAATGTCGTAATACGACTCCAGCATGTCGAGGAAAAGACTCTTTCCGAAACGGCGCGGGCGAACCAGGAAGAGGAAGTGTCCGGCCCTTTCCATCTTTTCGAAAAATATGGTTTTGTCAACCAAGTAAAGATCTTCTTTTCGTACCTGCTCGAAGTCAGTGATGCCGTAAGGTACATGCTTGTAATCTGCGCTCATAGTGACTGCCTTTTGTTTCTACTTGCAAAGATAGTGAAAACGAGTGGAATACGAAAATAAAGCCCCAGCTTTATTTTCTATTCCCGAGTGCATCCTATATAGAAGTTACTGGAAATGTCCTGAGCTACTATCAAACTGAAAGCAAAGTGCTTTGAGGTGGCTTATGTCCCTTTCAGGAACATTATACGGTGAGAGAACTTGGCCCCTTGCAATCTGTTACTTGCTGGAGATTTTTTCAGCAGCTTCCACGGTGGGCCGCCCCTACACTGACACCTCATCCGCGTTATTATTCCACCTTTCTTCGTTACTTTTTGAACTATATCAGTAACTGATTACCTATCAATGTCGATGTCCTTTGACTTGGGTGTCCTTATGACGAAAAATGGAATACTAAGAGTCGTTTTGCCACTAAATTAATTGACAAAGTCCTGTCGTCTCGCACTTCCATTATAGAGGGCGAAATCGTAGTGAGAATCACAAAAAAGAAGCGCCTACTTGTCAAAAAGGTTTTTTGATAGTGTCAGAAAGCCTTTTTCATCTCCTCACCTCGCCTATTTCATCGTGTCAAATAGGCGTGATGACAGCATCAAAGTACCTTTTTGAGGAGCAGAAATTGGCGGTTTTGAAGCAATAAAAAACCTACTATTTTATAATGTACTGATAATTAGGAAGATACGAACTTGCTCATTTTTCGCAAAATTTCGGGCAGATAGGTGCTTGGCCGAAAAAAATCGATTCTCAGAGGCTGTTTTTTGTCAGTTTAGCGGACATTTGATTCTATGGCTCTGCCCGCCTCTGTTGTGTACCGTTTCTTTTGCAACCTTATCTATTATTATCTGTCCTTTTGTTACTCTGTCTTTCTTCTTCTTTGCCTTTATGCTTTTGCAGTTTTACAGATACTCCTTCGGGAGTTTACCAAACTGCTTCTTGAAGCAGCGCGAGAAGTATTTCGGTGTGTTGAAGCCTACGCGTGCGGAGAGGTCCACGATGGTGATCGACGGTTCGGAGCGCAGGATCTTTGCAGCCTCTTCGAGTCGGATACCGTTGACAAACTCCACGATCGTCTTACCCGTGAGCACATGCACCTTATTATATAGTGTCGACGAGCTGACGAGCATCTCTTTTGCAAAAGCCTCACGGTCGAAGGCCGCGTCGTCGAGATGGTCCATCACAATCTGTGTTGCCCGCACCATGAATGCCTTGTCAGGATCGCTGGCTGACGGAGCCTTGTCCTCGGTTTGTTGGAGCTTCGCTTCCTGCTGCACGTTGTCCCTGACCTTTTGCCGGTTGGCGATGAGCATGTCGGCACGCAATGTGAGTTCCTCAAACGAGAACGGCTTTGTGATGTATGCGTCTGCGCCGATGGCATAGCCTTCGTTTTCGTCTTCCTGTCGGTCCTTCGCTGTGAGCAGGATGACGGGCAACTGCCAGAAGCTCTGGTCGTTCTTGATCAGCCGCGTGAGCTCGATGCCATCCATGACGGGCATCATCACGTCGCTGACCACGATGTCGAGCCGTTCTTTCTGTATCACGTTCCATGCCTGCTTACCGTTCTTCGCCGTGACAACCCGGTAGTGCTTGCTGAGTGCTTGCTTCATCAGCTCCAGCAGGTCGGCGTTGTCCTCCACGACGAGCATGGTGGGCACGTTGGCTCTGACGACGACACGCTCCTCGCGGATGCCCGGTATTGTCTCGTGGTCGTTGGCGAGACTGCGCATTGTCTCGCTGTCGACGGCCTTGCTGATTACCGAGCTGTCTATTTCGTGGGGCGCATAAGCCCGCTTGTTGATGGGAATCGTCACCGTGAAAGTGGTGCCTACTCCCTTGTTGCTTTTACAGCGGATTGTGCCGTGATGGAGCGTCACGAGGTCGTGGACCAGTGCCAGCCCGATGCCCGTACCTACGGCGTTCTGTCGGCGATAGTCACCGTCAAAGAATCGGGTGTAGAGATGGTTGAGCTGTTGTTTGTCCATGCCGATGCCATTGTCCTCCACGCATATCACTGCCTTGGAGTCCTTGACAACGAGCGAAAGCAGGATGTGCCCGTCGCTGTGGTTGTATTTGATAGCGTTGGAGAGCAGATTATAGAGGATCTTGTCGAGCTTGTCGGTGTCGAACCAAGCTGTTGCCTCCTTTTCGGGCAACGAAGTCTCCAAGCTGACATGTTTCTGCTCCGCCATGGGCCTGATCTCTTCAGCCACGTTGCTGACAAACGCAGCGAGGTCGCCGCGGCTCACCTTCAGCCGCAGCTGTCCTGCCTGGCTCTTGCGCACCTCAAGGATTTGGGTCAAGAGACGTTTGGTACGCTGGATGTTGTTGTCGATGACCTGATATTCCTCCTCGTATTGTGGAGCCTGAGATCTCAGTTTGAAGATAGTGGCATAGATGACCGTCAGCGGCGTGAGCAGTTCGTGAGTGATATTGGTCAGCATCACGCCCA
The DNA here is from genome assembly GCA_900322095.1 of uncultured Prevotella sp. Classification (GTDB taxonomy): domain Bacteria; phylum Bacteroidota; class Bacteroidia; order Bacteroidales; family Bacteroidaceae; genus Prevotella. The sequence continues at coordinate 2,549 of ONYS01000154.1, read as the reverse complement.
TGCGCAGTCGGTTTTGTGTGCGCAGGTGGTTGCGATACCAGCGAATGGTGGCGAAGGTGGCCGCAAAGAGGAGAACTATATATATAAGGTATGCCCACCACGAAGCATACCATGGCGGCAGCACTCTGACGGTGATGCGATGGTCCATCTCCTGCCATTGTCCGTTGCTGCCCGCAGCGCGTACACGCAGATAGTATGTACCAGAGGGCAGGTTTTGATAGATGGCATTATGCTTGTCGCCTGCACAGTATTTCCAATCGTCGTCATAGCCTTCCAGCATATAGGAGTAGAAATTCTTCTCGGCATTGCCGTAGGAGAGCAGTGCGAAGTCAAAACTGATCTTTTTCACCGATGTCGGCAGCGTGATGCGGTGCGTGAACGACGGCGTCTCTTCAGAGACGCGCTGTCGCAGTGTGCTGTCAGTCATCAGTCGCCAAGGTTCATCGTTGATGACGATGTCGGTGATGATCAGCCGGTAGTTTTTCTTTTGCTTCTTTGACATGGTGGACGGGTCAAAGGCGATGAAGCCATGGCGGCTGCCGAGATAGATATCCCGTCCATAGGTGGCGATGCTGTTTTCAGAGAACAGCAGGTCGCCCAGTCCGTCCTCGTTGGTGTAGTAGTTGACATCCGTCGGCTCGTTGTCCTTGCCGAGACAGAGGCGGATGAGACCACGGTCGGACGTCAGCCACAGGTCGCCCTTGTTGTCCTGGGCAATGGCGAGGATGCGGTCGCCGTTGAAGTGATAGTCGCGGTTTTTCGCCTCAAAGCGGTTGTCGGCGGCATTGTAGAGAAAGAGGCCGCCGCTGTTGGAGATTGCCCACAGTCTGCCGGCATGGTCTTGCAGACAATTGGTGGCGTCGTCGACAGCGAAGTTGCCCTGTTGCGGGGCATACTGCTTCACGCCCATACGAGCCTGCCGTCCATTGGGTTTGGCGATGCAGATGATGCCCTCGTTGTCTGTGGCCAGCCAGATGTTGCCTTGCCGGTCCTCGCTGATGCCCCGGATGTCGCAGTTCGAGATGTCGCGCCCGCCTTGGCGGAGCGTGACGGGAAAGCCGCGGCCGTCGGGCAGCACCATGCTCAGCCCGTTGCGCTGGCCTACCCACATGATGCGGTTGCGCGATTCATACAGCGTGTTGACAAAGTTCTCTTTGATCCAAGGCGTGTTGGCCTCGTTGAGCACGAGGGCTTCACCTTGTGCCTTCTTGACGATGATACCATAGTTGTTGTCGGCGAACCACAGGTCGCCGTTGCTTCTTTGTATGATGCTCGTGAAGCTCGTTGTCAGCGTGTTTTCCGGGATCGTACTGAAACCAGGGATGGCTTGGTTGATCTGTGTTGTGCCCGTTTGCCGGTCATAGCGTGCGATGCCATAGGGATTGAGTCCCAGCCAAAAAGTGTTGCCGTCGGGCGTGAAGAGCGAGCTGACAAAGTTGATGGGGAAGGGACGTGGACCGGTCTGCAGGTCATAGCCCTGAAATGGCGAGCGGTCGAAGGTCGTCTGAATGATGCCATTGTTCTGAGTGAGTACCCAGACATTGCCGCTGAGGTCAGTGGCCACCCCATAGCTATAGTTCAGGCTGGTGCCGTTGATGTTGGAGAACTGTTGCCACTCAGCCTGATCGTCGTTGGTGTTGAGCGTGCAGATGCCTTCGCGAGTAGCAGCCCACAGTGCGTGAGTGATCGGATCTTCCACGATGCCCATGAAGATGTCGAAGCTGCCGGTGGTGAAGGGATATTGTTTGAAGCGAGGATGACGCACGTCGTCGGGGTTGTCGATGCGCGTCACGCCATTTCCCCACGAGCCGACCCAGAGGCGTCCGCGGTGGTCGTAGCAGAGCGAGTAGGCCGAGTGGAGACTGTTGAGAGAAGGATAGCGGTAGAAGGTGCGTGTGCCGCGCCGCAGTCGCAAGAGGTCTGACGACCACGTGCCGACAATAAGATCGCCGTTGGGTGCCTGGAGAATGCTCTTGACGCTATAGTCTTCGATCCTCGTCTTATGGCCATCGGGGGTGACGAGCCATGCGTTCTTTTTGTCATAGGTCAGGAATTGCTGTTTCTGTTCGTCAAAGACCGACAGTCCGCCGTCCGTGCCGACCCACAGCCGTCCTTGTGGATCGACATAGAGCGTGTAGATAATCCGCTGGTTCTCGGTAGGCAGATGGAAGGTGGTGAGCAGCCCTGTGCGCAGGTCTAAGCGCAGCAGTCCGTTGCGTGTGCCGACCCACAGCCGGTGGTTCTTGTCCTCGGCGAGCGAGCGCACGGTGTTGTTGGGCAACAGGTGGGGTGAATAGGCATCGGAGCGATAGGTCCGAACGTTGTATCCGTCGTAGCTCTTGAGTCCATTGTTGGTGCCGATCCACAGCACCCCTCTATGGTCAAACATCATGCAGTAGGCATTCTCCGAGGGAGAGAGCAGCAGGGGAGGGAAACTGCGGAAAGAGAATGCCGCAAGGCTCCGGTAGCAACAGAGCATGCCCAGTGCGATGAGAATAATATATTTCTTTGTGAAGCTTTTCATGTGATTGCAAAGTTAGGCATTTATT
>ONYS01000153.1 GCA_900322095.1 uncultured Prevotella sp. | reverse complement strand
CAATATCGGCAAAGCTGTTGTTGCCATAGACCCGCAGCCTGATTACCTCCGCCTGTTCCTCGGGCAGCGTGGCCATGAGCCTGTCTATGCGTCTGAATTCTTCTTCCTGGAATTCTTCTGTACCTGCATCCGGAACATCCATAGAGCCGTCTATGGAAACAGTATGCACCTTCTGGCTGTGCTTCAAACGGGTGGTACAGAGATTGGAGAGGGCACGGAACAAATAACATTTCCAGTCTTTTACACCGTCGTTGCCGTCTTCTGTCAGTCTCCGGCTCACCTTCAGGAATACGTCCTGCACCGCATCCTCAGCATCCGCTTCGTTGCCAAGTCTGTAATATGCATAGCACATCATCCTTGACCGGTCCTCATCCATCAACCTGGCCAAACGCGACAGCGAAGTTTCGTTCTTGTCTTTTTTCATTGTCTATTTATTGGTTGCTATATTTTCTACTTTAAAGACTCAGAATTCCTCAAAAAGATTTATGTGCTACGAATAAAATTATTCTTTAAAGCAGAATTGCCAACTACACGCATCATCTCTTGGTACTAATTTATTACAAAAGGCAATTATGGATTTAACACTTTCACGAGAAGGGGAAAGGCCAAAAACAGGCTGGAATACTCCTAAAATCATGTTGCCAACGCTTCCTCGGCGTAACAGCGATGCCATTTCGGCGATATCTCACTGCCTTTTCGACGATATCTACGTGGCCTTTCGCCGACATCCCGTTGCTTCTTCGCCGATAAGACACCGTCTTTTCGCCGATATTTCGAGCACGAGCTGGCGGTTCTTTGGCGCTTAGATACATAACAGATTCATTATCAATGAATTATCAAGTAAACCGATAATTAGCATATTTCAAGCCCACGACCGCTTTATTGATTTGATAGCGACTCTCGGAGGCGATTTAACATAAATAACATTGACATTTCTTTCCGCAGGTCACAACGCATACAGCATGTCACAAGCCGCCTATTTGCCAAGATACCGGTGGAGTGAACTGATCTTTAGAAAGAGCTGCTCAGGCCTGTATGAGCTTGTATCCAATGCCACGCACATTGACGATGCGCAGACGTGGGTCATGCTCCAGGCGATGGCGCAACTTGGTGATAAACACCTGCAGGCTACGACCATTGAACAGCGAGTCGTCGCCCCACAGCGCCATAAGGATGTCGTGCGATTCCACCACTTGGTTGATGTTCTCAGCCAACATCCGCAGCAGCTCGGTCTCACGGTGAGACAGCTCCTCCACATGACCTTGCCACGACAATTGTTGGGTGACAGGATTGAGACGATAGTCTCCGATGTCCATCCAAGCATCCTTACCCCCAGTGATTTCCGCTGTTGTAGCCTGTTCGTAGAGATGCTGCCGCTCGGCCAAACGACGCACGCGCACCATGAGCTCCTGCAGACTGAACGGCTTCTTAAGATAGTCGTCACCACCCATCTTAAAGCCATCAACCACATCGTTGACCGATGAGCGGGCCGTGAGAAAGAGCACAGGTGTCAGCTTGTCGTGCTCACGGATGTGCCTCACCATCTCGAAGCCATCCATCCGCGGCATCATCACGTCGGTGACAAGCACGTCGGGCTTCTCGGCGAAGAACGCACGAAGCCCCTCCTCACCGTCGGCAGCAAGAGTCACGCTCATGCCTGTGGGCTCCATCGTGTCCTTCATAATCATGGCCAACGAAGCCTCATCCTCTACCAATAGTACCTTTATTTTATCATTCATCTTTATTTCCCTTGAATAGCAATGTAAACTCCGTACCTTTCCCTACCGTACTTCTGACACTGACCTCACCGCCCATCCGCTCCATGATGTTGCGCACATAATAGAGTCCGAGTCCATAGCCCTTGACATTGTGGAGGTTGCCCTGCGGCACACGGTAGAACTTGTCGAAGATATAGTCCTGCTTCTCCTTGGCGATGCCGATGCCATTGTCGGCTACAGTGATTCTTCCATCATACAGCCCAATGGTGATGTCAACCGTGCTGCCTGAATATTTCAATGCATTGTCCAAAAGGTTGCTCACCACGTGCTGCAACTGCGCAGCGTCGGCATGGACCGTAGGATGCTTGTCGGCTCCCGTGACATGGAAGGTCACGGGCTTGTCGGCTTTCAAGCGATATTCCTCTATCAGCTTCTCGATGATCGGGACCGGGTCAACCTGCTCCATATCGAGCTGCAAGGTCGTGCGCCGCTCCATGGTCATCTGCAATATCTGCTCTACTAGCTGCCCAAGTTTCTTGAGCTGCTGCAAGGCTATCTTTAGGTATTCAGTCCGCTTTTCCTTCGACAGCGCCTGGTCGAAGTGCAGCAGGGCGTCGTTGGCAGCATAGGCCACTGAGATAGGCGTCTTCAGCTCGTGCGTCATATTGTTGACGAAGTCGCTCTTCATTTCGTTGACGGCCTGCAACTCGCGGATGGTGCGTCCCAACATCCAGAACACCACTAATAGCAAGAGGATGACGACCGCGGACATGCCGATAACACCGGCCATGTCGCCAAGCACAATCCATCCTAAGGGCTCGCAGCGCACGCGATAACTCATAGTGTGGTCGTCCGTCTCCCATTGCAGTCGGCCTATCTCCCCGGCGTGGCGACGGTCGTAGTCATGTCCCTCGGTATGCGCTACCAACCGCTTGTCTTTCCACAGCTCCACGCGCATCTTCGTGTCCAAGCCATAAGCGGCCATCTTCGTAGCGAGCAGGTTGTAGAAGGTGGCAACCTCAGGCACGGCAGCAGTATCCAGCACCTGATGCATCCCAGCGCGAATCTCCTGGATGATGGATGTAAACGGATGGGGTTTGACCGTATCAAGCGGGAGTGTCTGTTCCTTGTCCATCCTCTTCGTGGCAGAATCCCCCACTACCTTATATTTCTCAACGGTAGTCTTCTTGACAATATTGCCTTTCCGCTCGATGTGTATCGACTTCCACAGCTGTTTCTGTTGCTTGTCCTGTTCTCCGATGGCATACTCTACCGTCATCTGCTTATGGTAGAACCGCCGTCCACGGACCAGCAACTCGCCATAGTCACATTCGGCGATGGCGTCGTCAAGCTGTTGGCGCAACCGCGCACGTTGGGTACTGAACTGCCGGAAAAGCCAAAAGCACTGCAGGCCGATGACGGCCAACAGTGCAATGGCAATGGCGATGAGAATGCGTTTCCACTTCATTGCTTAAATCTTGATGTGTCGACTTCTTTGCTCTTGTCCTTATAGCCACCAAACCGATAGACCAGCGACACGCCCACCTGACGATAGCACGAGAAGTCCATCTTCATGTTCTGGTTGCCATAGTGGATGACGGGGTCGATGCCGGAAGTCTCGAAGATGTCGTTGCAGAACACATGAAGTGTGGCGCGCTTTCTCCAGAAGATATACTTGAGACCGATATCGACATTGCCTGAGGCGGGCAGGTCGTAGATGGCCTGATGAGCCTTGGAGCGTATCATGCCGTCGAGGTTGAGGTAGAGGTGGTCGGGCACGAGGGTGAAGTTATTGCGCAGGTTGGCCATCACCCAGGCAATGTCGCGGTTGAAGGGAATGTCATAAAAGGCGGAGCACTTCTCCTTCATCCACACGCCGATGACCGTCAGTCGGCTGTCAAGCCAGTTGCCGAAGCGCTGGGGTACGGAAGCCTGTAAGCCCCATTGCTGAGAATAGTTGAAGTTGAGATATTTATATTGCACCGTGAGGCGGTCGTGGCGCTGGTAGGGTGTCTGCACGAAGTAGTCGTCGGTGTAGTTGAACCATGCCACGAACTGATATTTATGGCGCAGCACATAGACCAGCTGCGTTCGATAGTTACTCGACGGCTTCAGGGCTGGGTTGCCAACCACCTCGTTGTAGCCACCGTTGCTATAAGCCGTGAAGCTCTGCAGCGTCCAGTAGTCCGGGAACTTTTTGTCGCTGCTGAAGTTGAGCTGGAGCACGTGACTGCTACTCGGAATATAGGTCAGTGAAAACGTAGGATAGACGTTCCACTGATGCCAAGCCGGTGAGTGATAGTATTCTGCGGCGAGCGAGGCTTCGAAGTTGACTTTCTGCCCGATCTTGCCATTGGTACCGGCATAGACGTTAACGATGTCCTCGTTCTGACGGCTATAAGAATCGGTAGGATTGGCAGCGGTGTTGTCGCCCGTGGGTGTGAACGTCTGCCAACTATGGTCATTGGTAAGACTATAACGCACGCCGTAGTTGAGTCCCCAACCGCCCGCAAGACTGTGCTCCTGCCCGAGATGGAACTTCCAGCGGTTGATGCGCTGGTGCTCGTCGGTGTCGAAGTGGAGCTCACCCGTAGGCAGCGTGCTGGTGAGCTGCTGTGTCGAGGGCGTATCATAATAGGTGTATTCGGCGTTGAGCGTCGTGCCGGTGGGCAACTGGTAGTCGAGCATGACATCGTGCATCTTCTTTTTTGTGCGATAGGCATTGGCGGCCGTCACGTTTCCCGTCACGTCCTCTCGGGCATGTTCGGTGTTGTAGCTGCCCGTGTAGCTCAGGCTGAGGCGGTGGTTCTCCGTGAAGGCGTAGTCCATGCCGAGCCGCCACAGATGCTTGTGATCGCGACTGCGCTGCGCCTCGTCGGTCACGATGTCGTGCGTGGTACCGTCGTCGAGCGCATGGAGCGAGGTCTCGTCGGTGGTACGGTACGACTTGCCGTGGTCGTGCTCATAGTTGAAGTCGATGTCCAACTTGTTGTGATGATAGAGGAAGGCACCACGCTCACTCCACATGGCCTCATGCTCCTGGTTCCAGGCTCCCGTGAGCTCCCCTTGCCAGCCGTCGGGTTGCGAGGTGTCGGAGGCAATGTCGAGGTTGATGCTCGCGCCACGCACCTCATAGCGGGCCGGCGTGGTGTACATCACCTCGGCGTGCTTCAGCCTGCTTGCGGGCAGACTCTTCAGCAAGGCGTTGAGCTGAGCGGCATCCATCTGATAATGCTTGCCGTTGAGCAGAACGTTAAAACCACTGCCTGCCAACTTCAGCGTGCCGTTGTCGTCGGTCACGCCAGGGATGAGCTTGAGCGCGTCGTAGACGTTCTCCGCACCTTCCTTCTTCAACAGTTGCGGCATGTTGTAGACGAGCTTGCTGCCCTCTACTTTCACTACGGGCCGCTCACCCTTGACCATGACCTCGGGCAGGGCGTGGATGATGCTGTCCATGCGCAGTGAGTCGGCAGTGCTTGTTGCTGTGGCCGCTCCGTCTGTCTGCGCATAAGCAGCGGTCGCTGCCATGCAGAGCACCAATATCATTGCTTTCCTTTCCATCTCTCTTAGTTTTTATATCACTGCAAAGTTAGGTTGAAAAAACAAGACTGCCAACTCTTTCCGCTTATACATCCTTAACATCAAGGCTTAAACAGGCTTAACACTATGGAAGTATTACGTTAGTTTCTCTACATAGCATAAGCTCCCTCTTGGTATCCTCACAGCCTCTTCTTCTCTTCATTTCCTGCACCCGTTCCCTTGTAGCGGCTGCGCGAGGCGTTAAAGTTGTAGGTCACGGTGAGCGAGATGCTGCGCGTGAAATTGTTGGCGTCTTTACGGCTGATGACATCAGTACCATAATACGTCCACCGCTCACGATTGCTCTTGGTCAGGTCTGAGGCTTGGAGGAGGAAGACGAGGTGTTTTTTGAAGAACGACTTACGCAACCGCGCGTTCACAGTCACAACGCCTGCCGTCCGCCGAATCGGTTCATAGCTGTCGGTGTAGCCATAGACCAGCCATGCGGAATGACGAGGCTGTTGCGGAGTATGAAGGAAAACGAGGGATGGTTGGAGCAAAGACTGGTGGGCTCACGGAAGAACAACTGGGAATAGTCTATCTCCCAGGAGGGATGATACCAACTGAATGTTGGCGAGGCCGTTACGGAGGCGCTAAGTATCTGATAGTGCCCCATGTTGCGAACCGAGAAATAGGCTATCTCCTGGTTGTCGTACAAGCCAAAGGTATGTAGCATAGGCTTATGGACATAGTCGTAATCGACGGAGGCACTCAGCCATTTGTGCACGGCCGACAGCTCCACGTTATGGGTATATTCCGGACGCAAGTAGGGATTGCCGCCCTCATAGAGATAACGGCTATCGTACTGCATGAAGTTGCGCAGGTTGTTGTATCCCGGTCGGGAGGTCTTCATGGTGTAGGACAGCTGCCATGACCACAAATCCTTATTCCACGACAGCGAGAGATTGGGAAAGAGATTGCCATAGCGCCGGCTCGGTTCCTGCTCCCGTTTGCCGAAACTGTAGTAGTCGGTCGTGACATGCTCATAGCGCAGTCCGGCATCGAGCTCATAGTGACCGAAAGGCAAGGAGAAGTCGGCGAAGCCCGCAATGTTTGCCTCGTAGAGCTTGGTGCTGGAGGCAGGAACATAGTTCTCGCTGTTGACATAAAAGCCCACACTCTTTGTATGCGTGTATTCCGAACCAAACGAGAGCGTACCCTTCCCCACCGGGTGCGTCACGACGAGCTTCCCGGCCCACAGGTCGCTGCGCTGTCCGCCGTTGCTCGCCACATTGCGATTGCCAAGTTCCGTGCTGGCTTCCGTGCTCTGCTGGCTCAGCCTGCTGGCTCAGCATGTATTTCATGTGGAGGTAAGAGGCATTGAAGTCGATGCTCCAGTTGCCGAGCTTGCCCGTATAGTAGAGGTTGGCCTCGTTGCGCGGTCCTACATCCCTGTGCTGGCGCTGGCTTTGCAGGATGGAGCCCTCATAGGCACCATTTCGCGTGACAATCTGATTGCTGTTCGCATCCATGTTGCTTGACAAGGTCTTGTAGAACCAATAACTGCCACCGATGGAATTGTCAGCATTGAAGTCATAGCTCAAGCGGAAGGTCTGTGACAACACGTTCTGTCGGAAAGCGTCGTTGAAATGCTGGTCGATGTTGATGGTGTTGTCCTTGGGCATGAGCGTGTAGCCTGTGTTAATGTCCTCTTTGAATACTTGGCTATAGAGAGCCGTGGTGTTCGACAGTTCCAGTCCTTTGATACGGTATTTGACGGTAGCTTGGTCATATCCTGCCCACATCGTGTTGTATTTTGCGTTGGCATCGTTCCTCACGCTCCATCCCTCACCCGCTGGCTTACGGGTGCGGATGCGGATGACGCTCTTTACCGTGACATCATACTGTGAGCCGGGGGCGGTGATGACATCCACGTTCTTGATGTTCTCTGATTTCAGTTCCGTCAATTCGCGGTTGTCGGTCACCTTCTTATTGTTGATATAGATAAGCGGCGTGCCCTTGGCAAACACCTTGATGTCGGAGCCCGATGCCGTGACACGCGGCAGCTGTCCGAGTACATCGACGGCGGTACCCATCTTGCTCAGCACCGAGTGCTCCACGTCGATGGTCATGCCACCCTTTGCGGCACGATACTGTGGCCGTTGCGTCTTCACCGTCACGCCTTTCAGCGTATAGCGGTCGGCCTGCAGGCGGATGGTACCGAGGTCGGACGAGGTAGCGGTCCACAGCTTAGACTTGTAGCCCACGTAGGTCACCTTGGCGATGACGCGTCGCGCATTGCAGGGAATGACGAAATAGCCGCTCTCGTTGCTCACGCCTCCGGCAAGGAACGAGGAGTCTGTCGGCGAGAGCAGCACCACATTGGCATACTCGGCGGGCTCGCCCTTTTCGTCAATCACGCGCCCCTTGTATCTCAATGTTGTCTTCTGTGAGCATTCCACGTTGATGATGCTGTCGCCCACCATCGTCATCGAGATGGGATAGAAGCCGATGAGGTGTCGG
>ONYS01000164.1 GCA_900322095.1 uncultured Prevotella sp. | reverse complement strand
TCATGGCTGCAAATATAAGGAGGAATATTCATATTTACAAGAAACTGCTTTATATTTTATAATATTTTATATGTTTAAGCGTACTGTTAATTTACCCCCTTCCTGGCCGCTTAGGGTTAAAAAAACGGTAATTTATCGTTTATTAGAAAAGAAAGGCTTAACTTTGCACTCTAAATGAATATACTCTACATCAGAAAATGAGTTTAACAGATATTGTCGCAAAAGTATTCCTGCCCCGCCAACGGCAGCTGGAGGAACATGTCAACCATGCCGAGGCACTGCAGCACAAAGTGCTCCAATACCTTCTGCAGCACGGAAAGGACACAGAATACGGACGCAAATACTCCATGACCAAAGCCCGTGGATATGAGGATTTCGCACGGTGCGTACCCGTAAACACCTACGAGGAACTGAAATACGACATCGACCGCATGCGCCACGGCGAGCCCGACGTGCTCTGGCCCGGTACCGTGAAATGGTATGCCAAGAGCAGCGGTACCACCAACGACAAGAGCAAGTTCATACCCGTATCCCACGATGGACTGCACAACATCCACTACAAAGGCGGATTCGACGCCGTGGCCCTCTACTTGCGCAACAATCCCAAGAGCCGTCTCTTCGACGGACGCTCGCTCATCCTGGGCGGAAGCCACAGTCCCAACTATAATATCGCCGGTTCACTGGTGGGTGACCTCAGCGCCATCCTCATCGAGAATATCAATCCCCTGGCCAACCTCGTGCGCGTGCCAAAGAAGGAAACGGCACTGCTCTCCAACTTCGAGCTGAAGCGAGAGCGCATCGCCGCCGAATGCGCCAACAAGAACGTGACCAACATCTCGGGTGTGCCCTCGTGGATGCTTTCCGTGCTGGTGAAGGTGCTGGAGACAACGGGCAAGAAAACCATCGACGAGGTGTGGCCCAACCTGGAAGTGTTCTTCCACGGCGGCATCGCCTTCACGCCCTACCGCGCACAGTATGAGCAGATTATCCGCAATCCCAACATGCACTACATGGAGACCTACAACGCCTCGGAGGGATTCTTCGGCCTGCAAGACGACCCCTGCGACAAGTCGATGCTGCTCATGCTCGACTACGGTGTGTTCTACGAATTCATCCCGATGGACAAGTTCGGACAGGACGACGCGCCCATCATTCCGCTGCAGGACGTAGAGGTGGGCAAGAACTATGCCATGGTAATCTCCACCTCGTGCGGACTCTGGCGCTATATCATCGGCGACACAGTGAGCTTCACCTCGCGCAATCCCTACAAGTTCGTTATCACCGGCCGTACAAAGTACTTCATCAATGCTTTCGGTGAGGAACTCATCATGGACAACGCCGAGAAGGGACTGGCCTACGCCTGCGAGAAGACCGGCGCACAGGTGCTGGAATATACGGCAGCGCCCGTCTACATGGACGCCAACGCCAAGTGCCGTCACCAGTGGCTCATCGAGTTTGCCAAGGAACCGGCCGACCTCCAGGAGTTTGCCGACCTGCTCGACCGCCGCCTGCAGGAGATCAACAGTGACTACGAGGCCAAGCGCTCCAACGACATCACCCTGCAGCATCTCGAAATCATCAAGGCCCGCCACGGACTCTTCAACGACTGGCTCAAGTCGAAAAACAAACTCGGCGGACAGCACAAGATTCCGCGCCTGAGCAATAGCCGCCGCAACATCGACGAGATGCTGAAGCTCAACGAGGAACAGCCCGCCGAACAACGATAACATTCAGAACAGAAAGATATATGAAGCCAACTGTTTCACACCACAGACTCATCCTCAGCCTACCTTCGCTGGGCCGCTTGCTGCCTCTGCTGCTGGCGGCAATGCTGTTGGCGGCCTGCGCGCGTATGGGCCAGCCCGACGGAGGATGGTACGACGAGCAGCCGCCAAGAGTGATTGGAGCTGAACCGGCAGAGAACGCCACCGGCGTGAAAACCAAGAAGCTATATATCTACTTCAGCGAATACATCAAGCTCACCAACGCCACCGAGAAGGTGATTGTCTCGCCACCCCAGATAGAGCAGGCTGAGATAACGGCGCAGGGCAAGCGCATCGCCATCAAATTGGCCGACTCGCTCCACGCCAACACCACCTACACCGTGGACTTCTCCGACGCCATCAGCGACAACAACGAGGACAACCCGCTGGGCAACTACGCCTACGTGTTCTCCACCGGCGACAAAATCGACACGCTGGAGGTGAGCGGCACCGTGATTCAGGCCAACGACTTCGAGCCCGTGAAGGGAATCCTCGTCGGCCTCTACAGCGACCTCGCCGACTCGGCCTTCACCTGCATGCCCATGCTGCGCGTGGCGCGCACCGATGCCAGCGGACGCTTCGTCATCCGTGGCGTGGCCCCCGGAAGCTACCGCGTCTATGCCCTGCAAGACCAGGACGGCAACTACTTCTACTCGCAGCGAAGCGAGATGATGGCCACGCTGCCCGACACCATCAGTCCTTCGGCCTTCCCCGACATCAGGCAGGACACGCTCTGGCGCGACACGCTCCACATCCTGAAGATCAACCGCGTCAACTACACCCACTACATGCCCGACAACCTCGTGCTGAAGGCTTTCACCGCACCGCAGACCGACCGCTATCTGGTGAAGCAGGAGCGCAAGGACGCCAACATGTTCTCGCTCTTCTTCAGTTATGGCAGCGACTCGCTGCCCACGATCAAGGGCCTCAACTTCAATGCCGACAACGCCTTCTTCGTACAGAGCAACGACAAGCGCGACACCATCAACTACTGGCTGCGCGACTCGCTCCTCATCAACCAGGACACGCTGTCGATGGCCGTGAGCTATCTCAAGACCGACTCCACGGGACGTCTGCTGCCACAGACCGACACGCTGCAAGTGCTCAGCAAGATTCCCTACGAGCGACGGCTGAAGCTGGAAGAGAAAAACCGCGAGACGTGGCTGAAAGAACAGAACCGGCTGCGCCGCCGCGGAATGAGATACGACAGCATCATGCCCCGGCCCGCGCTCACGATGCAATGGTCGGCACCCACCGCGATGGCGCCCGACGACAACGTGCTCTTCAAGTTCCAGGAACCCCTGCTCGACATCGACACGACCAAGATACATCTCTACTCGAAGATTGACAGCTCCTGGTATCGCTCGCCGTTCAAAATCGTGCCCTACAACGAGAAGAACCGACGGCTGCTGATGCAGCATCAGGTGGACAGCCTCGACACTACGCGCAGCGGCGAGACCACGTTTGCGCTCATCGGCGAATGGCGGCCCAACGTGGAATACAGCGTCGAGACCGACAGCGGTGCCTTCGTGGGACTCTACGGTGAGCTCTCGGAGACCAAGAAGCAGGGCATACGCATCAACAGCGACGACCAATACGCCACGGTGCTGATGACCATCGCGGGATTTGAAGGCCGCCACCTCGTCGTAGACCTGCTCAACTCCTCGGGCAACGTGGTCAAGACGGTGTATACCGACAACGGCAAGGCCAACTTCTACTATGTCAAGGAGGGCACCTACTTCATGCGGATGCTGGTCGACGACAACAACAACGGCCAATGGGACACGGGCGACTTCAGCAAGCAGCTCGCTCCCGAAGACGTGTATTACTATCCGCGCAAGCTGGAGTGCCGAGCCAAGTGGGACCTCTCGGAGACGTGGAACCCCACGGCCGTACCCTTGCAGAATCAGAAGCCCGAAGCCATCACCAAACAGAAGGCTGAAAAGAAGAAGACCATTCAGCACCGCAACGCTGAACGGGCCAAGAAACTGGGCATCGAATATATACCTCAAATTTAAGAGCGATTATGATTAAGAACTTGAAAGGACTATTTGCAGCTGCCATGTTTGTCATTACAGCAGGCTCAGCCCACGCGCAGTGCGCCATGCAGAACACGGCTTTCCAACCGGGCGAGTTTCTCGCCTATAACCTCTACTACAACTGGAAGTTCGTCTGGGTGAAGGCGGGCACGGCATCGCTCTCCACCGTCAAGTCGACCTACCACGGACAGCCGGCCTACAGGTCGAGCCTCATCACGCGCGGCAACGACCGCACCGACAACATGTTCGTCCTGCGCGATACGCTCACGTCTTATTGCACGCTCAACATGGAGCCGCTCTACTATCGCAAGGGAGCGCGCGAGGGCAAGCGCTACAACGTCGACCAGGTGCACTACTCCTATAATAATGGCCGCGTGCTGACCCGCACCTCGCGCAAGCACACCGACGGCCATGTGGACTCGGCCAGCAAGGCCTACACCTCCTGTGTCTACGATATGCTCAATATCTTCATGCGGGCACGCTCCTTCAAGACCGACTCATGGAAGAGCGGACACGTGGTGAACTTCAGCATCGTCGACGGCAACGGACTCACTCCGGCCCGAATACAGTATTACGGCAAGTATTACATCAAAGGTGACAACGGCAAGAAGTACCGTTGCCTGCGCCTCTCCTATCTAGAGAAGGAGAAGGGAAAGTTTAAGGAGATTGCCCGCTTCTACGTCACCGACGACAGCAACCACATCCCCGTGCGCCTCGACATGTATCTGCGCTTTGGCAGCGCCAAGGCCTACATCACGCAGATGAAAGGCAACCGGTCGCCGGTGAAGACCTATTGACAACAGCACTCAACCTCTAAACAAAAGACAAATAGGGCTGGATTCCTCCGTTGGAATCCAGCCCTATTTGTATAGATTATTGTCCGTAGTAAATGATATGAATATCGTATGGGAAACAGTGTTTCTATAACCTTGGAAGGTAGTGTCTTCATACTACATTCGGAATTTGGTTAACGCTCCGCCTCGCGGAATTGAGAATAATAGGACCAGTTGAATTTTTCCGTGGATGATGATTAAAAGGAAAATCTCATCCTCAGCGCTTAGGCTAAAGCCTATTGTTGTTTTGTGGAGGAGTCTGGGT
>ONYS01000152.1 GCA_900322095.1 uncultured Prevotella sp. | reverse complement strand
GGTTCCCGAACCGTCGGCAGCCGTGTAGAGGGCCTCAGAGTAGGGATATTCTTCGAGCGTGGCAGCTGTGGCGCTCACATTGTCGTTGGCCAACTCGTGGGCGTTGTTGTACTTGAAGGGCTGGTCACCGCACATGGCCGTGCTGACCTTTGTCGAAGGATCCGCGTCGGCTGGTGCCTCGTATTGATGACCGTCGCCGTAGGAGTTGTAGTATTCCGACTTGACAAAATAGTTGCGGCCATTTCCATGGGTTCCGTTGCCATAGGTAGCGTCCATATACTTGCTGTGGAGATTCTCGAAGGTGAAGCGGCAGTTGTTGTCTTTGTCGGCAAATTCTGCAGGCACGTAGAAGTGGAACTCACCACCGGCCACCTGGAAGTCGTTGCTCGTGAACTGCTGCGTGATGGTGGTGTAGCCCGTCTCGTCCTTCGTGTTGAGCGTGGTGTTGTAGAGCGGGTTGTAGTAAGCATTGCTCTCGCCGGCATTGTTCATGTAGTCATACGAACGCACGTACTCGCCGTTCTCTGCATAGATGCGGCTGTAGGGGTTCATGCGGTAGTATTCGTCGAACAATCCGTAGGGCGAGTTGTGGCTCTTGTTGTAGTCCACGGTCAGCTTGTTGCGGAACTGCAGGTTCTTCACGCGGTAGGCCAGCATCACACCGCCCGAGAAGGTGTTTCGGTCGGAGCCCTTCATGGCGCCGCCTATTCTGTTGTAGGCCAGGTTCACGCCATACTGCATCGCCTTGTCGCCACCCTCCAGGTATAGCGAGTGCTTGTGGCCGAAGCCGTTGCGCACGGGCTGTGCCAGCCAGTCGGTCTCTACGCCGGCCAGCAGTTCGCGCAGCTTCTGGGTGTAGTTCTCGTCGAGGGCTATCTGGTTGACGGCGTTCTCGCTGCTGTACAGGCCGGCCATGCGCTCCACTTCAAGCTTCTCGCGGGCGTTGGTCAGGTCGTAGCTCGTCAGGTCGGGCACCTCGAGCGACATGCTTCCCGTATAGGTCACGCGCAGCCGGCCACTCTCCGGGCGCTTCGTCTCGATGACGATCACGCCGTTGGCGGCCTTCGAGCCGTAGATGGCCTTGGCCGTGGCGTCCTTCAGCGTCGTGACGCTCTCCACCTGGTTCATGTCGAGGTCCAGAATCTTAGTCAGCTCGGTCTCGAAGCCGTCGAGGATGAACAGCGGCTGGTTGGCACTCGAGGCATACTCACCCTGCACGCTGGCGATGGTCGACGCACCGCGCATCTGGAAGTCGGGCAGTGCGTTCGGGTTCGAACCGGCTGCCAGGTTCTCAATCTGCAGGAACGAGGGGTCGATGTTCTTCAGCGACTGCAGCACGTTCACATTGCCCACGCGCTGCAGTTCCTCGCCCTTCACCGTGGTCACGGCGCCAGTATAGGTGTTGGCCTTGCGTTCGAAGACACCCGTCACCACGACTTCGTCGATGGCCTTCGAGTCGGGCATGAGCTGAATGCGATAGGCGCTCTCACCTATGAGCGTGACGCCTTTCGGCTGGAAGCCGATGTAGTTCACTTCAATCTGGCTGACGGCGTTCGAGAGCGTCAGTTTGAAGTGGCCGTTCACGTCGGTGATGGCGGTGAAAGTCTCGCGGTCGTCACGATTCTTCACGTTCGTGATGGTGGCTCCGATGAGCGGTTCCCCCAGGTCGTCGACAACGATACCCGTGATCTCGCGGCTGCCTCCTCGCTGCTGCTGTATGCGGTTGATGGTGACCAGTTTCCCGTCGATCTTGTAGTCGAAGGGTTTTCCAGAGAGCATCATCTGCAGAGCGGCCTCGAAAGGCGCCTCGTCAACCTGTCCGCTGACGCGGTAGGGCTCCACGTCCTCGTAGGTGAACATGATTTTCTGCTTGCTGACCTGTTCGAGTCGGCGCAGTGCCTTCGGCAATGGCTCGTTCTGACAACTGATTGTCACCTTGCTCTGTTGTGCCATGGTTGGAAGCACGGCAAAAGCGAGCAAAAGCAACAGGGTTGTCCATCGTCTTTTGTCCATAAGCAATGTTGTTTTTTAGGTTAATACTTTGTCTGATTATATAGATAAAACGTTTTTACGCGATTTTCGGGTATACTTTTCTTGCAAATTCGTGTTTTTTTACTAATTTTGCCGACAAATCGCAAAAACCCATGATTGATCACGACGACTTCGACCAATTGTTCCGTCTGCTCTACGGCGAACTCTATGCCTTCGCACGGCGATTCCTGCAAAGGGAGGCCGACTGCGAGGACGTGGTGAGCGCGGCGTTCGAGGACGTCTGGCGCAGCTTCTCGGTGATCGATCGTGGCACGGCACGCGCATTCCTCTATAAGAACGTGCGCAACAAGTGCATCGACCATCTGCGCCGCAAGGCCACCCAGCAGCGGCATGCCGAATTGCTGGCGCGGCTGAGCGAAGACTACGACCACGCCGACCGACTGGCCGAACTCCACGAGCGCGAGGAAATCGTCAGGCAGGTGCTGCAGTCGCTGCCCGACTACACACGCCAGATCTTCACCGCCTGCTACGTGGATCAGAAGCAATACAAGGAGGTGGCCGAGGAGATGGGCATCTCGCCCAACACGGTGAAGAAATACATCTCGCAGGCGTTGCGCCAGATAGCCGAGCAACGCAAAAAACGTTAAAAACCATACCCGCCCAAGGTGGGAGTGCGTTATATTAGGTGGAAGAAAGGTAAAACTATGACGACCGACGAAGTATTAGACATCATGCAGCCGAAGGCTCCCCTCAGCGACCAGCAACTGGCGCGTCTGGAAGCCGATGCAGACCTCCGCGAGGCCTGCCAGGACGTGATGATGATGCGTGGCATGCTGGCAGGTCAGCCCGACACCGATGCCGCCCTGCACCGGCTTAAGGAGTCCAAGGGGGTCAAGGAGTGCAAGGAGTGCAAGGAGCGGGTCGGGGTGCAGAAGGCACGTGGCGCGTGGTTGCGCCCACTGCGCTCTGCCTCCCTGCGGGGGAAGGTCGGGGCGGCACTCGTGGCAGCCTCCGTCGTGGGCGTGGCATTCCTGCTGTGGACCACGCTGAAAGGCCCTGCCGGCCAGCAGCTGCCGCCAGTGCCAGCCCCCTTCGAGCAGGAGCCAGGCCAGGCCCGTGCCGAAGGCATCACGCTCGATGGCGGCAACGGCAGGCAACTGGCCCTTGCCCTGAGCGAGAACGACGAGAGCGGCGACGTGGTGCTCGATGTTGCAAAGGGCATGAAGACAGCAGCCGGCAGCCAGAACTCTCCGGCACGTGGCAGCCATGTG
Organism: uncultured Prevotella sp.; assembly: GCA_900322095.1. Taxonomy (GTDB): domain Bacteria; phylum Bacteroidota; class Bacteroidia; order Bacteroidales; family Bacteroidaceae; genus Prevotella. The sequence goes on along the minus strand of ONYS01000152.1, from coordinate 2,622 downwards.
GTGGGGCAGCAACTGGTGGGCAGCAGCACGCTCAGCGTGCCCTACGGCCACAGCGTGCAGGTGAACCTGAGCGACGGCACACGCGTATTCCTGCGCCCAGGCTCGAAACTCACGTATCCCGACAAGTTCATCACCTCCGAACGCCTGGTGTCGCTCGTCGGCGAAGCCTATTTCTGCGTGGCCCACGATGCCAGGCGACCGTTTATGGTGGCAACGGCGCAGGGCAACATTCGCGACTACGGCACGGAGTTTAACGTGGTGGCATCGACTAAGCACATGGAGGTGGTGCTCGTGGAGGGCTGCGTGGGCGTGACGGCCAAGGCCTCAGGCGGCGAGCAGAGGCTGCAGCCTGGACAGAAGATTTCCATCACCGACGCGCAGGCCGTCATCCAGACTGCCGACACCGACCCCTACAAGGCGTGGCGCGACGGCTATTTCTACTTCAACGAGACGCCGCTTGGCGAAATCGTTCAGCAGTTGGCCCGCTCCTACAATCTCAGCGTGGAGTGCCACAACCGCAGCCTCATGCAGCTCCGTCTGCGCTACATCATTCCGCGCAGCAGCACCGCCGCCTATGCCGTGGAAATCCTCAACCGCCTGCAGAAAGGCCACGTCTCGCTCGTAGACAACTGCATCATCATCCGATAGGGAACAGACAAATTGTAGTTGCAAATAGCGAACTAAAAGGGGGGAAAGCGGCGGCTTTCCTCCGCTTTTTAACACTTCCTTTGCGGGCAATCTGGGAGAGGGAGCGTGACTTTTCTCTGACAAAACCGCGGGTTGTGGCGACGGGAAGCGGCGTTCGGAGGCTCTAAACCTATGGTTTAGTCGGAACAGAACGATGGTTTCGGTCGTACAGACCTATGAGTTGCAGCCCGTAAACCTATGGTTTGGACGACTGAAACCTATGGTTTTGATGACGCCGATTTGTAAGAATTTCGCAACTCGCTGGCGGTCAGCGGGCTCATTCTTTGCCATAAAAAAACCGCCCGGGCTTCACAGCGGGGGCGGCAGCGAACAAATTAATAAAATAATCGATTATGATGCTATTATACAAATAGCCAAAAACAACTAGTGGAATGTCTGTGTGTTGGGGGGTTACTCCCAACCGTCCCAGAGGTTCGTACTCTTGGCCGTGGGGTCTGGGGCATCTTCGTCGTTGTCGCCACCGTCGCCGATGTCGATAGCGCCGCCACCGTTAAGGCCAGAGACTGTCAGGTCGCAGATGCCTTCGGTCAGCATGGCAAAGATTTCGCACTCGGGTGCGATATACGCTGTTTTCTTCATATTTTCGTCTCCTTTCTTTTATTTACTTCATCACCTTCTTACCATTCACAATATAGATTCCGCGCGGGAGCGACTTCAGGTCGTTGCCCACCTGCTGACCATTCAGGTTGTAGATGCGGCCCGTCGTCTGAATGAAGCTATCGGCATCGATGCCTTCCACGGAAGTGATTTCATTGCCGAAGTTATCCATCATCATGAACTTAGCACCTGCAGGTGCACCTTCAATCATGAAGTAGCAGTGGAATGGATGAATAGTCACATTCTTGCTCGTCACACGATAGAAGTTATACGGCAACTTGCCCTCTGCATCTGTTTCGCCAACATAGTCGCTACTAGCAGGATCGTAGCGCTTGTCATAGCCGAAATAGAAGTACAGCAAATCGGGATGCTGGCTCTGAACGGTGAGTTCCTTATCTAAATAGGTGCCAATCATCGTCACATTAGGACTGTTGTTCGTTTTGTCAAACGTTATTTTTTTACCATCAACATACCCTTCGAGAACATCGTCGGTCTTTTCATCCCATTTTGCATTTACTTTTACGAAGCAAAGATTTTTACCAACCAGCACTTCGTCTGCCTTGAAGAGGTATGGCTTATGTGGTTCAATCTTGTCTGTTTCGGTAAACGTCAATGTATACTTTGTATTTGAAGCATTGGTCGTGAGACCAGTGTATTCCAACACTCTGACGGCAGGAGAAACACCATCCGCTGCATAGCCAAACTCACCAGCCAGATTGTTCACGCTATAGGGAACGGCAAGCGTAATCCAATGATCGGAATAGGGTTCGCCCCACTTATAGGTTTCTTTAATATAGATGATGGTATTACCAGTAACAGGAATCATGTAGTCATCTACATACTTTTGCGTAAACTCTGCATCTTGATAATAGCGGTCATAATTGCAATTATCTTTTTCAGTGTATTTGTTCTGGCCTGTTGGCATGCCAATCCGTTGTGCAGTTGTTCCTTTCTGAACTACAATGTCTGGATTCCATGTTCCATCGGCCTTGAGGATTCTCCACACAGTTGAGTAGATATTTTGATATGTACCCTTAGCGAAGAAGAAACTACTATTCGACAATAAGAGAGTACTATAACTCGAAGATGTATTATGGAGCTTATGATGGTTGTCCCACCCGATACCGCTCCATCCGGTACTTGTTATATTTGCCAAGACAAATCTTCCCATTGCATGATCAATACCAGGTGTATTAGGTGATGTGGCAATATTGTCATAATGAGTCCACTTTAAAAAGTGGCATTTTGGGTTCCAGAAGTAATTTTGCCGAATATTTCTTCATTCAGAATTATTCTTACCCCGTCTTACCGCAAATT
>ONYS01000173.1 GCA_900322095.1 uncultured Prevotella sp. | reverse complement strand
TGCGAATTTCACTGAATGTCTGTATGCCAATTGGATAGTTTACCATAGTTGCCGCTATTTTTCCACAAACTTAGTAAATTTCCGTGAGAAAGCAAAGGATAATAGTAAAAATCAATCTCCTTTCCCTAAAATCAAGTGTAAGCCCATTCCGGTAGCGAGGGAATACTTCAGAACATTGATGCCGAGGACTACCAGTATAGATACACATGCAGAGATAGTAGTGAACAAATGCCATAAAATCATAGAACTTTATTGAAAAAAACGGGAAATCTTTTGGTCGCCTAATTAAAATATATTAACTTTGCGGCCAATTTGTAATAACTCGTTAAAAAACAACTGATGCAGAGCGCAAGAATCAACACATTATCGACACTGCACCTCCGGAGCAAGAACAGCTTTGGAGGAGCCCGTGATATGTATGCGCTGATTGCGTCAACAAGTAATTATGCGCTGTTTACGTCAACGCACAATGGCAAGTCTGCAACTTTTCAACGAGTCGATTCTGGAAATTCCGTCTTAATGGCATGATGCAAGCCTAATAAGCAGCAAACGCGGATAAGATATAGATAGTTGGAAAGTCCTTACCAAGCTTTCCAACTATTTTTTTGCCCATACCTGACAAAAACCTCGCCAACCTTCTCCTTGTCGTCCTGGCAGATGGGTAATGATTCAATCAACATTCAACAACCGAGGCTTTACGCATGCAGATGCGTGGAGCCTCACAAACAATCGAAAGACAATGTTATCATTCAAGAAGTACAGCTCCATTGAGAACCACTTCGACCGTGAGTATATGGAGCGTGTGGAGACTGAGATGCCACAAACGTTGCAGTATGTGGTGCAGGAGAAAGTGCATGGCGCCAACACCAGCTTCCTTTGCGATGGGAGTGAGGTGAGATTTGCCAAGCGTACCTCCATGCTCGATGACGGTGAGGCTTTCTACAACTATCAGGAGTTGCTCGCCCGCTACCGGGAGAAGGTGCTGAGCCTCTTCAGAAAAGTGAAGGTGCGTCATCCCAAGGTCGTTACCCTCTCCGTGTTCGGCGAACTGTTCGGCGGTCGCTATCCGCACCCTGACGTTGAGCCTCGTCGCGACCTGGCTGTCATCCAGAAAGGAGTATATTACGCCCCCGGCCATGAGTTCTACGGCTTCGACATCAATGTCTCTGATGGCGACAGCGGCCGCTACTTGCCTGTGGAGGAGGTGAACCAGCTCTTCGAGACCGAGGGCTTCTTCTACGCCAAGACCCTGTTCCAGGGCACCCTCGACGAATGCCTCCAGTATCCCAATGCCTTCCCCAGCAAGATCTCCGGTTGGCTGGGTCTGCCGCCCCTCGACGACAACATCTGCGAGGGCATCGTCATCCGTCCTGTGGTGCCCATGTATCTGCGCAACGGCAGCCGAGTGATCATCAAGAGCAAGAACGAGCGCTTCGCCGAGAAGAAGAGTGCCAAGCGTCGCAACAAGCTCTTTGCCGAACCTGTGCCCTACAGCGACCAGTTGAAGAAGCTCGTGGCCGAGGTGGATGTCTATGTCACCGAGAACCGTCTGACCAACGTGGTCAGCCATATCGGCGAGGTGCACGTGCCGAAGGACTTTGGCAAGATTATGGGCCTCTTTGCCAAGGACGTGCTAGAGGACTTCCTCAAGGAGCACGGCGGCGAATACGCTGGTCTTGAGAAGAGCGAGCAGAAACTGCTCAACAAGGAGCTGAACAAGTTGGCCACTGCCCTCGTCAAGAAGGTGTATATGAGTCAGGCTTACCTCCCGCATTAATCCATCGGACCCAAAGTGACTGAGCTGAAAGGCTCGTCACCTTGGGCCATTCAAACAAGTAATAAATGATGAACAACAAGAATCAGAATGACAGTAGCAGACTGTTCTTCACATCCGATACTCATTTCTATCATGCCAATATCATCCGGTTCTGTGAGCGTCCTTTCCGGAATGTGGAAGAAATGAACGAGACGCTCATTGCCAATTGGAATCGGGTAGTGGGCCCGGAAGATGACGTGTTCCATCTTGGCGATTTCTGCTTTGGCGGCGCGGCAGAATGGACAAAAATTCTCGACCGCCTCAATGGCAGGATTCATTTGATAGTGGGCAATCATGACCTGAAGAACCTGCGTCAGGGCTTCTGTGCCCGCATTGAAGAGGTAGTGATGCAACGCTATATAGAGATAGGCAAACGCAAGATTTACCTCAACCATTACCCTTTCCTCTGCTACAGTGGCTCGTATAAGGATAATGTGTGGCAACTCTTCGGGCATGTTCATACCCGTCGGCATAACACGGGCGTGGATGCCGGTCGGTTGCAATATCTCTATCCCACGCAATATGATGTGGGGGTGGACAACAATAATTTCACGCCCGTGTCGTTTGAAGCGGTCGCGAAGATAATAGAACGTCAAATCAACAATTCACATCGAACCAAATAATATGGGAGTAGATATAGCATTTCATATAGAGGTACGCCAGAAGGACAAGTGGCATGCCTTTGTCTGGCAGACGCCTGCAGCATTGGCTGAATATCCCAAGGAAGAAAACGAAGGCGGGCGATGGGAGAATCACATGTGCTGCTATTGCTGCAGGTATTATCATTTTCAAGACCTCATTGAAGATTCGCCCAGTTCTCGCTCTGGTCTTCCTGAAGACTGCAGTGAGGAGATACGCAAGAAGATTGAAGATTATGAGCCAAATGGCTACATCAATTTCGAGGATGTCATCCACTTCTGTGACAAGGCAGAGAAGAATATGCTTTTCAATCTTACCAAGTCGAAGGAGTGTCAGACGGCAAAGGCGCTGCGGCGCATCGAGAAGCTGTTGCGGCAAAAGCCTATCCCCAAGACGCTTGAGGCTGACGACGATTGCTATAGTAAGATGAGTCTGAAAGAAATCTATGAAGAGTATCTTGACGAAGTGGCCTATTGCAGCAGTCTTCGGGATATTGTCTGCGCTCTTCTCGACGACTACTATTCCGTTTCGGCATCCGATGTCAGGCTGGTCTATTGTCTGTGCTAGCCTTACGTAACACGGATTCCCAGGCCCTAACAATGTTGCACGCTGTAGGGCGTGGGAATTATCCTTTTTTTGATAATAGAGCGCACTGGTCAGTACGTCCTCAATGGTAGGCTTGTCCTCAAGATGGGGTATGTAATTGTTTTACCACCGAGCGGTAATCGTTTTACCACCGAGTGGTAATTCTCGAATGTGCGTAGGAGGTTCATAGGAGGGCCGTCATTCCTGACGGTCAAGAAAGAAGCAGAACAACTTTAATGCCGAACAACGAACTTACGCCCTCTGCTTATGTATATTCCCGAAGGCAACTCTTCAGGGCTGACCCTCATCCTCTGTCCTTGCAAATTATAAACAGCCATCGACCGTTCAACAGCCGACTTGGGCTCCAGTATGCCAGTTTCAGGATTCTTGGATTGATGACCAAATACCCAGTCCAACCGCTGCGTGGTATAGCTCATGATGCAAGTATTTTCGTGCGTCCAACCCTGTTCTATGTCGAATTCAACCTCATCACCATACGTCCTGAGAGAGTCTACGAAATCCCGCACCGTGCCCAAGTTCATGATGCGGTCTTCGGTTCCCATCACCGTGTAGACCGGCGTTTGGGCTACATTCGCGGCATTCTGTTCCGATGGATTACCCGCCACCGGCATGGCAGCCGTGAACAGTCCGGGATAGCTATTGAGCAAGTTCCACGAACCAGTCCCACCCATCGAACCGCCAAAAAGATAGAGTTGCTCACGATTGATATTGCCCTTGTTCACCTCATAGTCTATCAGTCCCTTCAAGGCAGACTGCATGCTGCCAAGCCATCCTCCTCCCGCCGGACATTGCGGCACAATGAATACGGCATGGATGTCGTGGTTTTCCAGATAGTTCGCCAGGCTGTCGACACCAGGCTCAAGCAATTGCGCCTCGTTGTCGCTCCCCCTGCTGCTACCCCCATGCAGATACAGCACCAGCGAAGGACGTTCATTGCCATCCCCGATAACCGCCTTTCGATAGGAAAGTGCAATGCCGCCGAACGTCCCTTGTTCATAACTGAAAGTAGCACCAATTGCTTCTGTATGAAAGAATATCATGCAGAGCACCACGAGAAGTACCAAACCTCTTGTCTTCATCATCTTTATATTCATGGAATCATTTTGTCTCATTGAATACCGTTATGTCAACGTCTCATTGATAGGACCCCGCAAAAGTACAAAAGTAAAATGAGAAGAACGAATATTCTTCTCTTAGCTAATGACTAGCGTTTTGCATTCCTGCCGACCAAGATTTGCTAATGATTTACCAAAGTACAATTAGACTTCTTTCTTCGGCCGTCAGGGATGACGGCTCTCCTATGAGCAATCGAGATTCTTCTCTTGGCCGTCAAGAAGGACGGCCCTCCTACAACGGCCCTGCTAAAAGACTTCCTACAACCTACATTATTCATGAACATTAAACGCTACTTTTTTGAACATGAATTATCACAAATTACCCATAAATTATTCGTAAATGATTATATTCATGAGAAATTT
>ONYS01000147.1 GCA_900322095.1 uncultured Prevotella sp. | reverse complement strand
ATTTGCGGTAAGACGGGGTAAGAATAATTCTGAATGAAGAAATATTCGGCAAAATTACTTCTGGAACCCAAAATGCCACTTTTTAAAGTGGACTCAATAGTTATTTAACGCTCCGCTTCGCGGAAAAAAAAATAATCCAACACCATTCGGCTTGCGCGTCTTTTTATTTAACGCCCCGCTTCGCGGAAAAAAGAATAATAACGAATAATTAAATTCAAACTTCTGAGATGATTAACTGCCTGGAAGGCAGCACCTCAGAAACCGGGTACATGGGAGCGAAGCGGACATGTGCCCGGAAAAGAACGTGATGAAGAATGGTGCCTGGAAGGCACTACCTTTTACTATTAACTAACACTACTTAGCATTGTTATGGAGGTACAACCAAAGGGCAGGCAACTATCACTCCTCATTTCCGGGCACATCCACTTCGCTTCGCTCGTGTATGTACCCGGTTTCTGAGGTATCGTCTTCCAGACGATTTCACATCATTTGTTTTCAGGCATTTTAGTAAATCTTCGTCGGCAGGAATGCCGCCGCTCCTACTATTGCTCCAAAGTATATCGCCACTCACGAAAATAGCCTCTATTTCGCCAAAAGCTGGTGAAATAGAGGCTATATTTATAAGGTCTCAAATGCTGGGAGACTTACTTGTGCATCACTTTCTTCGTGCTCACAGTGCCGTCGGCGTTCTGCGTGCGCATGATGTAGATGCCCTGACCGGGAGCGGCAACTCTGCTGCCGGCGAGGTTCCAATAGGTGGTGTTGCCCTTTGCGGCGTTGGCCTTCACATCCTTCACGCCAAGCGTGGTGCTCCAGACGATGTCGGAGGTTCTCTCCTCTCCGTCGCTATCGTAGACAGCCTGGAGTCCCATGTTCTCAAAGCCACCCATATAATAATAGAACACGTGGTACGTGCTGCCACCGCCGATAAAGTCGTCGTCGATGTAGGCGTAGGGGACGTCGGTGGTATTATAGGTGCTACCGTCGGCTGCTGTCAGCGTCCACTCGTAAGGCTCGCTGTCATCGTCGAGGTATACTCTATAATAGAGATTGTCTGGATTGATGTAGTTGCCTTCCTTGTCCTGGCTGTAGAGGTCGAAGCAGGCATATCCCCATTGACTCTGCTTGTTGTAGGCCATATAGGCCACCCACTCGGGATTGGCAGGAGTAGCCGGCTGCTCAAAGTACTGCTTGAAGAAAGGCTTCAGGTAGCACTCGTGGAGCAGAATATCGCCCTTGCCCGCATTGACGACCAGTGCATTGGTGTCGGCGGCGAACAAATGCTGCGTAGCATCGTAGTTGAATGTCATCTCCGGAATATTGTAGTTGTAGACCGTGATCCATCCTTCATCGTTTTGGAGATCATAGCTTGAAGCCTTCAGATAGCACAACGTGCTGTAGACAGAGTCTACACCGAGGAACTGATTTGTGATCACCGTGGCCTTGTCGCCGTCAATCTTTGCCTTCATCACGCTTTGGGGAATCATTGTCGAGAAATTGGTGACATACAGTGTGTCATCTTTCACGGCTCCCTTCACGAGGCGTTGTGACTTCTCGCCGTATGCTGAATAGTTGCCGAATACATAGTCGTCGAGTTGTGTTCCGGCGGGCAGCGTGTTGGGCGTCTCGTCGAAGGGCTCAAACGAGCAGTTCATGTCGCCATAGCCGGGCCATGAGCCGTCCTCGTCGAGCACGCCACCGAGGAGCAGTGAGTCGGGCTCGCTGCTGTCGAGCGTCATCGATCCGTCGTCGGCCATGCGGTAGGAGATGCTGGTCACCGAGCTGTCGGGCTCCCAGGTCTGATAGGTGTATTCCTCGCCGGTCCACTCGTCGGTAGCCGTGGCCGTGATTTTCTTCATGGCATAGAGGTAATAGGTAAACTCGCTGCCGTTGAACCAGAGGTGGCACGACACCTGCGGCAGGCTGATGGTCACGAGGTCGCCGTTCTTCGTACCCTTTACCCATGTGCCGCCATTGGCCATGTCGGTGACGTAGCTCTTGAAGTAGACGTTGCCGTCGTCGCCCATCACCACATAGGTGCCCTTGTTGTCGTAGTCGGCTGGTGTCGGTGTGCCGTAGAAGGGCATCACGTCGATTCCCGAGCGCTTCATCAGCATCAGTCGTCCGGCGGGCTGCTGGTCGATGATCTCGGCGTTGCGCTTCACGTTGAATTTAGGGGCTGCAGGCTTAGCCGTAGGACTGACGGCCTTCTTGCCTTGGAAACGCTGGCTCAGATAAGAGCCTTTTTGAGGAACGACATTCCCGTAGGGGCGCTGGTCTTGGGCCGAAACGGTCAGTGCTCCGACCAGCATCACAGAAAGTAGAAACATTTTTTTCATAAGCATAATTGTTTATATATAGAAAACTCTCTTACAAATAGAAAACTCTCTCACAGATATAAGATTCTCTCACGAACAAAAACTCTCTCACAGATATAAGATTCTCTCACGAACAAAAACTCTCTCACGAGAATGGAACACTTTCTCACGAAAGCTACAAAAACAAAGAAAGGCCACCTGCACTCGGCAGAAGGCCTCTCGTTGTTCTTGTTGAATTGAATCGGCAATTAAGCGTTGAGTGCCTTGTCGAACTCTGCGCCAGCCTTGAACTTGGCAATCTTCTTGGCAGGAATGTCGATGGTTGCCTTCGTAGCGGGGTTCACACCCTTGCGGGCTGCACGCTCAGAAACGGCGAATGTGCCGAAGCCTACGAGCTGAATTTTATCACCTGCTACAAGTCCTTCCTTGATAGCGTCCAATGTGGCGTCCAATGCCTTCTTTGCGTCAGCCTGGCTCAGTCCGGCAGCATCGGAAATCTTCTTGATTAAATCTGTCTTGTTCATAATTCTAAATTTACGGGATGTCGTTTTTTAATGATTTGTATTTAAATTACGGCAAATATAACAGATTAAATCCAATCTGCAAACAGAAACTGTGAAAAATATCATCCAATGGCGAAAAAAAAGCCTAAAATAGATGAAATACTACGGAATGCAAGAAATTTTTCGTACTTTTGCACCCATTAAAAAGAGTTTTATAAGATAACATTATGCTGCGTTTAACACCGGTTACTAAATACTTGCTGATAGCCAATGTCGTGGTTTTTCTGTTGTTTTCCGTCATTCCCGGAGGCGACATGTTCGGACTGCATTTCTTCCTGGCCGACAATTTCCACTTCTATCAGCTCTTTACCTACATGTTCATGCATGCCAACTTCCAGCACATATTCTTTAATATGTTCGCGCTTTGGATGTTCGGCTGTGTGATGGAGAACGTTTGGGGAGGCCGCAAGTTCCTCTTCTATTATATAAGCTGCGGTATCGGCGCCGGCGTCTGCCAGGAGTTTGCCCAGCTGGCCCAGTTCTATCTCATCGCCCAGGACCAGATTCCTGATTTCAACCTGGGCATGATGACGGTTGTGGCCCACAACTCCTCGGCCATCCTCAACCAGTGGACCACGGTGGGCGCCTCGGGTGCCATCTATGCCGTGCTGCTGGCCTTCGGTATGACGTTCCCCAACGACCGGCTCTTCATCTTCCCCATCCCCTTCCCCATCAAGGCCAAGTGGTTCGTGCTGTTCTACGTTATCGTAGAGCTCTTCTCGGCTGTCAGCACGACGGGCGACGGCGTGGCCCACTTTGCCCACCTCGGAGGTATGCTCATCGGTTTCCTCATGATTCGTCATTGGAACAACAATCCCCTGGGCATCGACATGGACAAGGGCTCGCGCTTCTTCTCCAACCTCAAGCAGCAGTGGGACCGCCATCAGCACCACAGCTCGTCGGGAAGCAGCAGCAGAGCGTCGCGCCCCGACGCCTCGCATGAGACCGACTGGCAATACAACGAGCGCAAGAAGCGCGACGAGAAGGAGATGGATGAGATTCTGGACAAAATCAGAAAGAGCGGCTACGACAGCCTGACGGCTGAGGAAAAGCGCAAGCTCTTCGATTTCACCAACAAATAAGCACCGCTTATGATCAGACGTCTGAAGAAGGTCACTGTCAGGACGATAGCCATTGTCAATGTTTTGGTTGTCGTCCTGATGTTGTTGTCGGGCTATGCCGGCTTGGTCAATCCTGTAGCCCACCCGAGCTACTCTTGCTTTACGCTTGCCTTCCCCCTGTTCTTGCTGCTCAATATGGGATTTCTCGTGTTCTGGGTGATCTTCAAGTTCCGCTATGTCATCATTCCTTTCCTCGGATTCATCGTCGGTTTCGGTCCCGTGCGCACCTACACACCGCTCAACGTGACCCATTCCACAGCCGACGCCACGATGAAAGTGCTGTCCTACAACACGTGGGGCTTTGGCAACTTCCCCCTCATCAAGAGCGACAACCCGATATTGCAGTACATCAAGAAGCAGGATGCCGACATCGTCTGCCTGCAGGAGAGCAACCTGACGGAATACGGCGTGCGCGTCGTCGACACGCTCATGGGGTGCAACTATCCCTATAAGGATGACTGCAACCAGGGCGATGGCGGACTGCGCATTTTCTCCAAGTATCCCATTATCCGCAAGATACCCATTGTCTTCGACCAGCCCAGCTCCAATCAGGCCTGTGCCTGGCTCGTGCGCCGCGACAACGACACGATGCTCGTGGTGAACTGCCACCTGCAGAGCATCGGCATCACGGAGGTTGAGAAGGCCGACTTCAAGCAGATGGTGAAGGGCGACCTCTCCACCGACAGCTCGCGCATCGAGAGTTCCAAGCTGCTCAGCCGCCTCGGCTCGGCCAACGCCCAGCGTGCCGGTCAGGTGAATGCCGTCGTGGCCCTGCTGCGCAAGTTCCGCGGCAAGAGCACGCTTGTCTGCGGCGACTTCAACTGCTCGCCGCTCTCCTATGCCCACCGACAGATCAACCGGCGGCTCAACGACTGCCACACGATGGCCGGCAACGGACCCGGCATCAGCTATCATCTCAACGGATTCTACGTCAGAATCGACAATATCTTCTGTTCCGACGACTGGCTGCCGCTGAAGTGCTTTGTCGACAATTCCATTTCAACAAGTGACCACTATCCAATCGTCTGTTGGTTCAAAAAGAAGGCAAATCATTAAAAAATAACGATTTATGCAAGATAAATTTTTAAGAGTAAGGAAAAAATCGTATCTTTGCACGTCTTATATAGAAGAATAAAAACAAAACATAATAAAAACAAAACATGCAAAACAAAGGATTAGTAATTACCATTGCCGTCCTCTTGACGCTTGCAAGTCTGTTTTACCTGTCATTCCCTATAGCTACGAACTACTACGACGGGCAGATTGCAAAGCTGAAGACAGAGCAGGAGAAGCAGGATTACAAGGATTCTGTGAAGTACCTCGGCACTTACTCCTATCAGAAGTGTCTGGAGACCCAGATTGGGCTCGGTCTGGATTTGAAGGGCGGTATGAACGTCATCTTGGAAATCAGCGTGCCCGACGTTATCGAGACGCTCGCCGACCACAAGACCGACGCCGCTTTCACCAAGTCTGTTGCTGAGGCCCGCAAGGCTGAGGAGAACGGACAGGGTCAGTTTATCGATCTCTTCATCAACGCTTTCCACAAGAACGCTCCCGGACGCCACTTGGCCGAGATCTTCGCCACACAGCAGCTCCAGGGCAAGGTGAGCCCCACCAGTACGGATGCCGACGTGGAGAAAGTGCTCCGCCAGGAAGTGCAGGCTGCCATCGACAACTCGTTCAACGTCGTGCGTACGCGTATCGACAAGTTCGGCGTCGTTCAGCCCAACATCCAGAAGCTCGAAGGCCAGGAAGGTCGTATCATGGTTGAGATGCCGGGTATCAAGGAGCCCGAGCGTATGCGTAAGCTCCTGCAGGGTAGTGCCAACCTGGAGTTCTGGGAGACCTACAACGCCCAAGAGGTGATGCCTTATCTGAATCAGCTCAATGCCCGTCTGGCCAATGGTGGCAACGACACCACGGCCACCGACACCACGGCTGCCCAGAAGGCTCCCAAGTTTGGCAAGGCCAAGGCCGGCAAGAAGAATCTCGCCGATATGGAGGCCAAGCGCAATCCTTTGCTTTCGAAACTCATGTCTTATCCCAGCCTCGCTTTGGTGGGATATGCCAGCATCAACGATACAGCAGCCATCAACCGCATGCTGCAGAGCCCGGCCGCAAAGCAGATTCTGCCCAGCGACCTGCGTCTGCTCTGGAGCGCAAAGCCCGTCACCGACGTGCCGCAGCTCCGCAACCACTATGAGCTCTACGCTCTGAAGGTGACCACCACCAACGGCCGTGCCCCGCTGGAGGGTGACGTGGTGACCGATGCCAAAGACCAGTTCAACAACCTTACGGGTCAGCCCGAGGTGAGCATGACGATGAACTCTGAGGGCGCACGCCGCTGGGCCGCCCTGACCAAAGCCAATGTGGGCAAAGCCGTTGCCATCGTATTGGACGGCGTGGTCTACTCCGCTCCGCGCGTCAACCAGGAGATCGACGGT
>ONYS01000150.1 GCA_900322095.1 uncultured Prevotella sp. | reverse complement strand
CAAGATCATGAACATCGAGAAACTCATGGCCTATCTCTTCCTCACGTTCATTCTCGTGGTGGCCTGCTTCAACATCATCAGCTCACTTCTCATGCTCATCATCGACAAGAAAAACGATGTGGTGACGCTGCGCAATATGGGTGCCACCAACCACCAGATCACACAGATCTTTCTTTTCGAAGGGCGCCTCATCAGTTTGATGGGAGCCTTGCTTGGCATCGGCTTGGGCCTTTTGCTCTGCGGGCTGCAGCAACAGTTCGGACTTGTCTCGCTGGGCGGAGGCGCAGGCACTTACATTGTCGATGCTTATCCCGTGAGTGTACATTATATAGATGTGCTGTTCATTTTCCTCACGGTCATTGCTGTGGGCTGGTTATCGTCGTGGTACCCCGTGAGGTACATGAGCAAGCGTCTGTTGTCCGCGGCGTAGTGGTTCGTGAGGCCTATACACGGACGTTCACAGACGAGCACGGATATGTTATAAAGTTCGTGTTTGTCCGTGGCTAATTTTCTTTGCCACGGACGTTCACAGACGGGCATGGACTGAATATAGTCTGTGAACGTCTGTGCGCTTTTCCGTAGTTTTAGAAGAAGTAGCCGATATTGATGAACAAGCTCGCCTCCTTCTGCCGCGTGTTATAATTAACCGAGGCTCCTATAGGTCCGAGTACGGTGCGGTAGTACCAACCGGCACGCATACCGTAGATGGGTTTGGAGCGGAACAGATGTTTCAACCGGTCATGGTCGAACAAGACACCCGTAGCGCCTACTATATAGTTGTTTGTGGTCATGTGCCAGGTTCCTTGCAGTTGGGCCGCCATCAGTTTGTCTTGCGCTATCTCCACATTGTGCATTCCTGCCATGGGCAATTGCTCCGTGCTGTAATGTCCGAACCATGAGCCTCCAATACTGTTCAATCTCACATAGGGAGTCTCACTGCCGAAAAGCATACGGCCATAAATGAGCGGTTGCAGGGAGAAATGACTGCCTACGGGAATGTTTACAAGCCAATGCCCACTCAGCTCGCTGAATCCCCTGTGATGGTTGTATTCGGCGAAATTATCGGTAAAATAGCTGTATTCCACACGGAAGTTGGAACCACGGGTAGGAAAGATGCCATCGTCTTCAGAGCTATAATGCAACAAGGCGTGGTAGCTGAAGAAGTGGTCATCGTTAAGATTTATGCCATATTCGCTGTAGGCCTTCCGCGACGACAGAAGATTGATGAACCGATAATGGTCCCAACAGGCAAACATATCGAAAGTGACGTTGTGTATACTGGCCCCCAACAACCCCAGTCTCACCCGATGATGATTGTTGGTGATGTTGTAGGCATTGTGTCCGCGGTCGTAGATGTCTATATCGTTGTGGCGGAAGGTGTAGTCGATGCCCAGTTTGATGGCTTTCTTCCGTATCCACGTTGCCTCGGTGTTGAACATGATTCGCTTGCCGAGCCGCAGCGTGGCCTGCAGGTCGATGGGCTTTCGCGAGGATTTGTAGGCGCCATTGAGTTGCAGGGCCACCATCTCCTCGTTGTCGAAGCGCAGTCCCAGGTTGCCCTGCACGATGTCGTGCTGTGGCCGTTCGTTCAGGTTCTTGGTTCTGTAGTCCACGGGCTCCCGCGCCTCGGTCGATGCAGAGAGGTATTGTGGCCGGTAGTCGTCGGCCAGTCCCAGCTTGCGCTTCAGCGCCATGAGTTCGTCCCAGTGCTTCATCGCCTCTTCCTCGCCGCGCCGGATGAGGGTGTCGATGGCAGCGTCGGTGAAGCTGGCCGCGTTGTAGCCGGCCGTGTTGACGCGGATGGCAATGTCGGTGATGGCAAGATTGTCGTCGTATTTGTTCTTACAGTTCACGTCGACAATCTGTCCCAGCACTCCCGAGCCCGACGTGAGGTCGTCGGCCGTCTTGGGCGGTCCCTGCACGGTGGCCCCGATGATGTACTCGGCACCCATCTGGCGGGCGATGTCGGCCGGATAGTTGTTGCGCAGTCCGCCGTCGACGAGCACCATGTCGCCCTTGCGTATAGGCGTGAAGGCCAGTGGGATGCTCATGCTGGCGCGCATGGCTTCGGCCAGTACGCCGCTGTGGAAGTCGTACTCAGTGTTGTCGACGATGTTCGTGGCCACGCACGAGAAGGGAATGGGCAGGCGGTTGAAGTCGATGGAGTCGTTGTAGCCCACCGTGAGATGGTCGAAGAGCTTGCGCAGGTTCTTTCCCATGATGAGTCCGCCGGCCTCGGCGAGCTTCTTCTTGCCCGCCGTGAAGGTCTTGGAGAGGAAGTAGGTGCTCTGCTTGCGCCGCCCGAGGAGGTCCTCCGAATAGTAGTCGGTCTTGTCGGAGAGCAGGAAACTCCAGTTCTGGTGGCGTACGAGCGAGTCGAGCTGAGTGGCGTTCCAGCCCACGCTGTAGAGACCGCCCACCAGACTTCCCATCGAGGTGCCGGTGACGATGTCGATGGGGATGCCGGCTTTCTCGATGACTTTCAGTACGCCGATGTGGGCCATGCCTTTTGCGCCGCCTCCCGAGAGGACGACTGCCACGCGGGGATGGACGGTGGCGTGCGATGCTTCTTGTGAGCTGTCGGCAGCCGCGGTCGTGGCGTAGATGCTGGACAGTGGCAGCATCAGGGATATAGCAAGCGATAAGAAGAATTTCATTTTGCTGTGGATTGTTTTTTTACTTTGCAAACATACGTAAAAAAAGTGAGAAATTGTTGCTTTATCAATGTTTTTCAGGCCGTGAGGTCTTATCTCACAACTTTTTTGTACCTTTGCACCAAGTTTATAAACGATTATCAAGAAGAAATGGCATTAAAATGTGGTATCGTTGGACTTCCCAATGTGGGCAAGTCCACCTTGTTCAATTGCCTGTCGAGCGCCAAGGCTCAGGCAGCAAACTTCCCCTTTTGTACAATAGAGCCCAATTTGGGCGTCATCACGGTTCCCGACGAGCGGTTGACCAAGCTGGCCGAGATTGTACATCCTGGAAGAATTGTTCCCGCCACGTGTGAGATTGTAGATATTGCCGGTCTTGTGAAAGGCGCCAGCAAGGGTGAGGGTCTGGGCAATAAGTTCCTGGGCAACATCCGCGAGTGTGATGCCATCATCCACGTCATCCGTTGCTTCGACGACGACAACGTGGTGCGCGAGGGCGGAGCTCCCGTCGACCCTGTGGAGGATAAGGAAATCATCGACACCGAGCTGCAGCTGAAGGATCTCGAGACCATCGAGAGCCAGCTGGCCAAGGTGCAGAAGACCGCTGCTGCCGGCAACAAGGACGCCAAAGTGCTGGAGACGGTGCTTGAGGCTTACAAGGCTGCGCTGGACAAAGGCCAGAACTGCCGCACAGTAAGTTTCGACACTGAAGAGGAGGAGAAGGCCGCCCACGACCTGTTCCTGCTCACCACTAAGCCTGTGCTCTACGTGTGCAACGTTGATGAGGCCAGTGCCAAGTCGGGCAACGACTACTCGAAGAAGATTGAGGAGATTGCCGCCCAGGAGGGTGCTGAGGCTATGGTCATCGCTGCCAAAACAGAGGAGGACATCGCCTCGCTCGACACCTACGAGGACAAGAAGATGTTCCTTGATGAACTGGGAATGGATGAGCCGGGCGTGAACCGACTGATTAAGAAGGCCTACCATCTGCTCAACCTGCAGACCTTCATCACCGCCGGTGAGATGGAAGTGAAGGCCTGGACATTCCACAAGGGCTGGAAGGCTCCGCAGTGTGCCGGTGTCATCCACACCGACTTCGAGAAAGGCTTCATCCGTGCTGAGGTGATCAAGTATGAGGATTACTTGCAGTATAAGTCAGAGGCTGCCGTGCGAGAGGCCGGTAAGCTGAATATCGAAGGAAAGGACTATGTGGTGCAGGATGGCGACATCATGCACTTCAGGTTTAATGTCTAATAGGTAGGGTGGTGTTCCGCCCATCATCCCCATCCACCCCATAATCCCCCATCCCCCCCCATCACCCCCATGACTCTTATGGGGTTGATGGGGTGAATGGGGGGCCTCGGAAACCCCAATCAAAATATCATCATTATGAATAATCTTCTCGCCTATATTGTCTGGGATCCTGACGTCATAGCATTCCACATCGGCTCTTACGGCATCCACTGGTATGCGCTGTGGTGGATCATCGGCCTCACCGGTGCCTACTTCATGGTGCGCTGGCTGTATAAGGATCAGAAGTTGAGCGACACCGACTTCGACCCGCTCTTCATCTATTGCTTCTTCGGCATCATCATCGGTTCCCGTCTGGGACACTGCCTCTTCTATGAGCCCGACTATTTCCTGAGCAGCGGAAAGCACATCGTCGAGATGTTCCTGCCCATTCGCTTCCTGGATGGTGGAGGCTGGAAGTTTATTGGCTATCAGGGACTTGCCAGCCATGGTGGCACTCTGGGACTCATGATTGCCCTGTGGCTCTATTGGCGCAAAACCCACCTCAATTTGTGGCAAGTGCTGGACGACATTGCCATTGCCACTCCCATCACGGCGTGCTGCATCCGCTTGGGCAACCTCTGGAACTCCGAGATTATCGGTAAGGTGACCGATGTGCCCTGGGCCTTCATCTTCGAACGCGTAGACCAGGCGCCGCGCCACCCCGGTCAACTCTATGAGGCCATAGCCTACTTTCTCTTCTTTTTCGTGGGATGGTACTTCTATCGCCACAGCAAGAAGAAGGCCGGCAGCGGCTTCTACTTCGGACTCTGTCTGACGCTCATCTTCACCTTCCGCTTCTTCATCGAGTTCACCAAGGACATCCAGGAACCCTTCGAGGCCAATATGCCCCTCGATATGGGTCAGCTGCTCAGCATTCCTTTCATCATCCTTGGTCTCGCTTGCATGTTCGGCGGCAAGTGGATGAAGAAAGTAGGTGCGAAGAGGGATTAGACAAGCTTATGTTTTTTTTAGTAAGGATAATAACAGAGCAGAAATGAGAAAATACAATATTCTATTGCTGTTGGCACCGCTCTGCCTCACCTCCTGCTTCAAGGACGAGGCACCCAACGCTGAGGCCGACATAGAGCGTGTGGCCGTGAAGGTCAGCGACCCTATCGGCACGTTCTTCCAACTCTCGGATACGGCACAGACGGTGCCCTACAGCGATTCCACCATCACCTTCCGCGTGCGCAGTCATGCAGACATCACGGCCTTGGCCCCCACGTTGCAGCTCACTGAGGGCGCTACCGTTGTGCCTGCCAGTGGTACGGTGCACGACTTCAGCCAGGGACCGGTGGTCTATACCACGACATCGGAGGACGGCAACTGGCACCGCACCTATAAAATGCAGTTTGTGCCCACGGTCGTGACGGTGAAGGATTCGCTGGGCTTCAGCTTCGACAACTACAGCCTGGAGGCTTCGCAGGGCAAATATTATGTCTTCCATGCCGATGAGCTGGGAGGCGACTGGGCCACGGGCAATCCTGGCTTCAACCTCTCGATGGGTACGGCTAAGCCCGACGAATATCCCACCTATCCCAATACGAATGGTCACACGGGCGCCTGCGCCGCTCTGACGACGCGCTCCACGGGTGCTTTCGGCGTGATGGTCAACAAGCGCATCGCGGCCGGCAATCTCTTCTTAGGTTCGTTCGACCTGCAGCAGGCACTCACCAATACGCTCCACGCCACGCGTTTCGGCGTGCCCTTCTCCATGAAGCCCGTCACGTTCAAGGGATGGTACAACTATCAGCCGGGCGAGACTTACCAGGACGCCTTCGGAAAAGCCCTTGAGGGAAAGAGCGATCATGGGGCCATCTATGCGGTGCTCTACCGCAACCACGACGATGAGGGCAACGAGGTCGTGCTTTATGGCGACAACGTGAAGACCTCGCAGCAGGTGGTGGCCATTGCCGACCTGGGCGACGTGAGCCAAACCGATGGTTGGCAGCCCTTCGAGGTGCAGTTCCTCTATCGTGAGGACATCGACGAGGAGACGCTCAACAACATTGGCTACAATCTGGCCATCGTGTTCTCTTCGAGCAATGAGGGCGACAAGTTCGAGGGTGCCGTAGGCTCAACGCTCCTCATCGACGACGTGAGCATCATCAGTCAAAAACAGGAGTAACGCATTATGAAGACTTCGATTCTCATCCTATTATTGTCAGCCACGACAACTCTGACG
>ONYS01000166.1 GCA_900322095.1 uncultured Prevotella sp. | reverse complement strand
TATTCTTTCCCTTGCCATCCACAAGCGAATCAGCGCATCTTGCACGGCGTCTTCCACTTCGTGCTCATCATGGAAATAGTGGTGTGCGATACCGACAAAATCATGCCGGTATCGCCTTACATATTCTATGAATTCGCTTATTTCCATTCTGAATCTCGGATGCGTTTATCTATAATACGACAAAGACCTGAAAGCGCTACGCAGATACCGAAAAATATTTTTGTCAAATAAGGTAAAAGAATTGTGCTGCTATATATTGCCTAAATGTTGAGGAGATAAAAAATTAAGGTGGATATCTAAATTCATTTCCCGCTGCAAAAAGGAAAAGGTATCTCTATGTTTTCAGCATGTCGGCATAGATACCGGCATGCTGAACCTAATAGAATCAGAGGTTGACCTTTGCTCCGGCCATGATCCAGAGTCCCGGCTGCTTCACGCCGCCAAGGTCGTAATATCTGTGGCCAGTGATGTTGTCGGCCTTGACATAGAGTTGGTAGTGGCGCTCTGTCCATCTTAGTGCTCCGTCCAGCTTGGCGTAAGGATGATAGCCGTTCATGCGCTGCTGCCAGCGAAGGGACCAGGAGGCGGAGAGATGTCCCACGATCGGGTGGGAGAGCGTCGCAACAAACTTGTGCTTCAGATACTCCAAGGCATAGAGCGACTTGTATATCTCCCGGTCTGTCTCATGCTTCTGATGAATGTAGGCATAGCCAAGGGTCAGGAGGATAGGGGTGTCGGGTGACGGCTGTAGGGTGTTGAAGAGCAGCTCAGAGAGATTGAACTTCGTCTCAACGTTGAACCCCATATTGTTGAGTTTTCCGATGTTCAGTGCATGGTATTTCTTCGATTCAGCCGTCTCATACACCCAATCGATCATGTCGCGCCCGCGACTGTAGAAAGCGTCGGCTAAGAGGTTCCATCCTTTGCCGTGCCATTGGGCACCCGCCTTATAGGTATCGTTCTTCTCTGGCTTCAGATTAAGGTCACCCTGCTGCGCCGAGTTGCTCGTATAGAGATCGGTGAAGGTGGGCAGCCGTAACGCCTTGTTCCAACTGGCGTAGAGTTTCCAGTGGTCATCGGGGCGGAAGCTGACATCTACACCCGGGTAGAACCGGTATTGGTTGTCCAGTCCCGTGTTTCTGTTTACCATGACACCGGCAGACACGGTGAGCCCCCCGATGAGGATGTTATGCTCAAGGAACAGACTGGTGTTCGTGCGGTCACCTTTATGGTCGTAGAAACGGTCGGAATGGGAGATCTTTTTCCAGTCGCTCTCTTCCATGAGGCTTCCATAGGCTGTAGAGAGGATATGCTCCTTACGGATGTCCGCTCCGAGTGCGGTCTTTCCCAAAAGCCAGTCGAGATGGGCATTCAGGGACGCTCCATAGACATCCAGGCGGTGATAGTTCTCACCGTTCGCTGCCCCGGTGCTTCCTTGGGTGAGCTGGTAGTGGTCGAGGTCGCGGTGGGCGTAGAGCATCGGACTGATGACGAGCGATTGAAGCCTGTTCTGTGCTTTGAAGAACGGGCGGAAATCAGCATTTACAGAACCGATATAACGTCGTGTCCACTCATACTGGTTCGGGAAACGGGCGGAATAGAAGGTGTTGGCGCCATAGTCTTTCAACGTGATACCTGCCTGCCAGTTGACAGCAGCCCACGGGGATGCGTAGCTTCCCTGATAATATCCGCGGCGTTGCCGAAAAGCGGAGTTGTCTGTACCCCCGTCGCTCTGCGTGTAACCCGTGGAGAGCGACTGGCTCCATCCTTGACCCTTTCCCCGCAGCGAGGGAGAAAGAGATACCCGGGCATCTCCACCGAAAGTGCCGAAGGAACCGCCTTCTAAGGCTACGGAGGCGCCAATCCTTTGATTGTCCCCGCGCTGCTGGTCCTCGGCTTTCTCGCCTGTCTCTTTCCCTATGTGGAAGGAGTGGGGCGCTGCCGTCACGATATTGATTGCTCCAGAGAAGGCGGCGGAGCCGAAGACGCGGGCTGCTGCGCCTTCTAAGACCTCAATGTGGTCGATGTCCTCGAGCGACACGGGAAAGTCGGCTGCGTTGTGACCCGTCTGTGGCGAGGTCAGCGGAACACCGTTGAGCAAGATCGTGATCTGGTCGAACGTGCCCCCATTGATGGAGATATCCGTCTGTACACCAAAGCCACCGCGCTGACGGACATCCACGCCCGTGGCTAATTTCAATACGTCGTTGATAGTCTGCGCCTCCGCACGATGGATGTCATCGCGGGAGATAACTTCAACGATCTTGGCTGACTGAGCGACAGTCAGTGGCGCCCGCGATCCGGTTATCTGCACTTCGTCGAGCCGCTGCTCACCGAAAGAGAGCGAATCGGCGTTCTCTCCCGAAGGCTTTGTGGCGATGCCGTCAGCCTTGGCATAGGTGAGGGTAGGAACGGCAAGGACACCGATAACTACTACTTTGCCCAATGCGGCAAAGAGACTGTAGCCCTTGCGGTTGAAGTGCTTGAAGACGATTGCGTTGCGCTTGTTAAACGTTGTTGTTTTCATAAGCGCGTGCAAAGGTAAGGAATATTTATCAATTAATAACCCTTAACGGACAATTTGTTTCTTCCATTTGAAGTATCCCATGACGGCGATGACGACATAGAGGCCGTAGAGGGAGGCTTTGAAGGGGATGCCTTTGATGACGTAGAGGTAACAACTCACGGCATCGACGAGGATCCAGAAGAGCCATTGCTCGACGTATTTGCGGGCCAGCGCCCACAGGCCGACAAAGCTCAGGGCATTGGTGAAGCCGTCGAGGATCGGCACGTTACTGTTGGTGTAGTGGGAGAGGACGAACCAGGTGACACCCCAGGCGACGACAAAAAAGAGGATTGTTGCCGGATAGAGTCGTTTGGGCATGTGGGTGATAGGCATCTCGTCGCCTTCTTTCTGTTGGTGCTTGCGTCCGAACTTCCAGACCAGCCAGCCGTAGATGGCGGCAAGGGTGTAGTAGACGGCCATGGCAGCATCGCCGTAGAGACCGTGCGTATAATAAAGGACGATGTCGAGCGCTGGCATGATGATACCCACGAGCCACAGGAGGATGCTGGCCCTGTACTCTAAGAAGATATAGATGAGCCCTAAGAGGGTTGTCGTGATGTCAAGCCAGTGGGCGAAAATATAGTTCATTGCGTATTATGGTTTGTCGTAGGTCTCTTTGATATCATTACTTATAGTCTCTTCTAAGGAAGACATCTCGTTCCTGTATATGAGGTGTACATAATATGTCTCAACGCTCTCTATACGTATTACGTGCAGACTTACATCGTTAATATGGAATTTCTTAATATGGCGATGGAATAAATCAGAGAAGAGACGGCTGCGATATTCCTGGCAGGTAATGTGTTTGTTAGAATTGGGAATAGGACTCAGAAAGTCGCAGTAATAACATAAAATAATATCTTCATGGCTCATGAAGAAATTTGAAATAGTTAAAGTAATCTCCGAGAGGGTAGGAAGAGAGGCTTTTCTTTCTCCCATTACCCTAACCAAATCGATGTTAACAACATCAACTTTACCATTGATTTGTTGCCACGTTTCATCGGAAAAATACTTCTTCTTGAATGGAGAAAATTCAATGGCAAAGTTATTACCATTAGAAGAACTAATCTTAATGGTAGTCTTTTCCATCATAATCCTTTACTTGCTAATGTAGATAACCTTGTCGAAGTTTGTCTCGTTTTTCAGATGTTCCAAGCGTTCATGCTTTTCCACACCAATCTTGTGCAAGAGTTCCGCTAATTTAGGGGATGGATTTTTTATAGTCGTATACTCTATCATATCGATGATTATTCTTTTCTGCAAAGTTAAGTTATATTTTTCAATCAGCCAATAAAGCGGCTTATAATTTTCCACTTTTTGCCTCAAAAGTGAGGTAGACAATGTATATGCCGTCTGCGTCAATGTCGAAGTGGTTGCCTTCTGCCTCGTTGAGCGTTCCCTGCCACAACTCCTTGAAAGGATAGATGTCCCATTTGAGTCCCCGGCTCTGAAGCTGTTGGCAGGAGATATTGAAGATGCTGACCTGCTGTCGGGGGAAGGCGTCGAAGACTGCGTTCCCTTCTGCCACGACAAACCAGCCATAGTCGGTGATCATCACGGGCTGGAGGCCGAGGTCGCGGTAGTAGTGCACCATCAAAGCGATGTTGGCCAGGGTGTGGTCTTCCCGTTTCCCGGTGGCGCCGAGGTAGGCGATGTGCTTCTTTCCCAATCCTTTGACAAAGCGTGTGGCTTTGGTGAGGTCGTTGTCATCCTGCTCGTTGACGTGATGAAAGAGGTCCTCGACAGCGGGCAGAAAGGCTTTCGGCAGGGAGTCGCCGTCGCCGACGATGGCCTGCGGCATGAGTCCGTGTCCTAACGCCGTCATCCCGGCTAAGTCGCAGCAACACAGATAACGGGCTTGGGAAGCAATGGCAAGCGGTATCTGAGCGGTGGGGAAGTCGCCGTTGGCCACTACCACCGCATCAAATACCGTGTCTTTTGAAAGTTGTTCGAAATGCATTAGAAGTTGATGCTCAGATGAGCCATCCAGTTGAACGGAGCGGAGGGCGCGAAGCCTGCAGCTTCCTTGTCGCGTGTGCCCCAGTCGTTGAAAGCGATGACCGAACCGTCCTTCGTCTTTGCGATCTGAGGGGCGCCCCAACCATTATTGTCGTACTTAGTATTGAAGATGTTGTAGAAGGTAACACCTACATTAGCACTCTTAATACCAAACTTCTTGAGCGAGAAGTTGTAAGACAGGTCAACGTTTGTTGTGAAGTGATCTTTCAGCATAAGCGTC
>ONYS01000148.1:10230-12809 GCA_900322095.1 uncultured Prevotella sp. | reverse complement strand
TATGCGACGTGACTTGAACTTCTTGTTGGACTCGTCGTTTCTCGGTCTCAGCCCGCTCCATGCTGCAAGGTGGTTGGCCGTCTCGAACTTGCTCATGTCTATAATCCGCAAAACGAAATGTTCGCCTAATACAAAACGAAACGTATCTCTCCGCAAAACGAAATGTTCATTTTCGGACAATCTTTTTCACCCTCAAAATAGTGCAAAATTATTCTTCTAAAAGTTTGGTAATATGGAATATTTTTATTATCTTTGTATGTAGAATGAGAGTTATTCTCATATCATTTTTGCTACATTTATTCCTTTCTCTTTGCCAGATTTAGGTTATAAATGCAGGTGATGTTTTGTGTGCCTCTCTCACCAAAAATCCTTCTTTTTGGTAGGTGCTTTATTTTTCTCAAAAAAATCGACCGACTTCACCGGTTCTCCATATTGCGTTGGAAGGGCGTTGGAACATCATTCCAACGCCCTTCTTTCATTTTTTACGTTTTGCACTTACGCGACATCGAATATCTTTCTAATTGCTATTGAGTTGTAATCTTTAGGATTTTACATAGTGCACAGAATATATGTAAAAACATAATATCAATGCGCTACGGTCTGAACTTCTTATATTCCGCAAATGCTGCACAACGTTGACCTGTGCTAAGAGAAAAACTTCCGTTGGCAATATATGATTCGAAGATTACCTGTTCGTAATGATGCGCTCTGTCTAATCGGTCAATTAATGGATGAAGCCTCTGGAGGTCAGAGACTGAAATTCCAACAACTCTTGTGAACTCAGGCACGAGGAACTTTCCAACCTGCATCGCCGGACCTTTTTGCAGTGCATAGTCGATATATTCCACCCCAGCCATAAGCCTCCAGTAGTAGATACAACGACCAGACATGTGTATCTGCTTTACATATCTGTAGCCCGATGGTTTAGCTTGCAGAATCAGTAGGTCTGTGTCCTTCGGATGGAAGCCCTCCATGCCCTCAAAAAAGGCTCGGCTCCCTATCGTGATGAGAATGTCAGTGTTCATCATTTCTATTTGTTGTCTTGTTACTTTTTCGATTTACCCTTTTAAGTTGGCCCTCTAATGTCTTTCGGTCACGCTCGCCATAAATCTGCGTGGTCTCTATCTTTCGGTGGCCGAGCATCTGCTGTATGGCAGTCATCGGTATACCCCGCTGCAAAAGAAGGGTAGCAAAAGTGTGGCGTGAGGTGTGAAAAGTAGGCTTGAAATCCAAGTCCAGTTTGTCGAAAATATTGTGAAGAGTCTTGTTGACTTGCGAGTTGCGTTGTAGGCCCTGCGAAAGAGTTTCTATATCGCCATATCTGTTTATCATCGCTTGCGCCTTTGCTTCGAAAATCCTGTCAATGGGCACTTCAACGACATAGCCTGTCTTCTCCATCTTCTTCACGATCCAGTTATCTTTAAGATGTTCCTTCTTCAACGTCACAAAGTCGGAGAAGCGGAGGCCGGTCCAACAACAGAACAAGAAAGCGTCACGTACATGTGATTGTTTGTCATCAAGACTCATAGCCTCGAGTCTCTTCAGATGAGCCTCTGTAAGATAACCATGCTTCGACTCCATACGCCCGATAGGATATTCCTCGAAGCCGGTATTCTCAGTAATCTTTCGACGCTGAGCCTCCCCCATCACGGCGCGCCACTGACGGAGTCTTCCGACAATGGTGTTGTGCGCAAGACCTTTGTCACGCATAGCCTTCTCATAACGGCTTATCGTCTGGAAATCCACATCTGTGAGCAACAAGCCCTTGCGCCATCGCTCCAAAGAGTTGGCCAAGGTCATGTAGCCAAGTTTTGTGTTCTCCTTGCGTGAGCCGGTCTGAAGCATGTTTGTTATGAAGTCATAGACCTTAGCTCCTGGAGCCATCTTCTCGCGGATGGCATCACGCACCATCACAAGAGTAGGACTGACCCCCTGCCGTATATAGTCAAGCTCTACACGTTCGCATTCCATGACTTGAGTAAGCAATGCGGTATTAAGACCCGAAGCGAGAGGATGTCTTTCACTGACGAGCCCATTCTCCCACATGCCATTAACAACGTAGGTATGGGTGGATAAATACACACGGCGACCGTTCTGTTCCATCTCTATCTGAACGAGACCCTCGCCCCTTTTGTTTAACCGTCCGGATCTGTTCCAGACCAGTCGAAATCTGATTTTCTTAAGCATAATATGATGTTGTTTTACTTTAGCGGATAGTAATCACAGGCAAAGGTACGAATCCATGCAAGTGACAGTATTACAATCCATCTGATAAAACAGCATCATCCGCTTAATCAAGTTTTATTTGTCCATTGTTGCAGCATTTGGCATTATTAAACAAACATCACCATCAAATCCATGGCGTTTTCACCACAATATTGTTATCCTTATCACAGGTCAAAACCTGCTCGAAATTGGCTCCGAGTTTAGCGGAGACTGTTACCCTCTCATTGGATGTCCCCTCTGTATCACCGCACTGTCTAAGATACTGCATCGTAGTGCTTGACGCACCTGGGAATGAGCAGTAAGAGCAATTTCCCTCGAAAGAGCAATATTGTGCGTTTCCGCTAAAGGTGTTA
>ONYS01000148.1:0-10197 GCA_900322095.1 uncultured Prevotella sp. | reverse complement strand
TCCGCTAAAGGTGTTACTATCCAAGTCTCCGCTAAAGGTGTTCAGAGTGACGTTGTCAATGAAAATGTTATAACTACACCATCCTGAGAAGTTGTTGCCGATTATATTACCACCAAAAGAAAGACAAAAGCATTCTGATGAGAAAATATTGTCTTTGGCTGAATCAAAAGAGTTTCCGTTATACATGACGGTAGACAGAGAAACAATATTGTTCAACCAATTAGGATGACTTGTGGATGTGTCATCAATTACTTGGAGTATATTGACTGCAGACATTTTGTTATTCTTACATAGAACACGCATTTTGTGTTCTTCTACACTTCCTTCTTCGTAAAAGTCTGCATCAAGATACCTTTGGTTGAGAGATGCGTCGAAAATAGTGGAATAATCAAACGCATGATTATCATTGCTGATGTAACGCCGCTGAATGTATAACAATAAATGAAATTCGTAGTATCAATACCGCATGGAGCGTCGGAAAAGCCAAGATACGTGCCATCAAGTTTTTTTGTCGTGCCGCTTCCGGTGATTTTATATCTCTTAAACTGTATGTTCTTGAAATCGTAGGGGCAATCGTTGCCAAACTCGTCAATCATGCGGTAGACTACGCCCTTTCCATTTGTAGCGTCTGCCCATGCGAAGCGCGTGATGTCGTTGTCGAGGCAGTACCATAGCTGCCAACCCTGAAGCTTGGCGTTGGTGAAGTAGGTATCTCCATCATGAAGTATGGCCAGTGCCTTCTCACTGAGCATCGAGGAGGAGAGGGCGGTAACAATGATATCAAACTGATGCCCGGCCGATCTGGTGTCTGTCTGCAAGGTAGTGCATCGGTAGTCTGTGATGCGATATCGAAGTCCCTTTTGCAATCCTCCTGAGTCGCGTAGTGCTTTCAGCGTGTTCCACGTGATGGCAGTCACGTCTAAGCTTGTCCCCGCATCTCCCTTCGGCCCTTGCTCTCCCGTGTCGCCTTTCTCTCCTTTAGCGCCTTGTGGTCCCTGCGCCCCTGTCTCGCCCTTGGGCCCCTGGATGCCTTGTGCTCCCGTGTCACCTTTCTCGCCCTTTTCTCCTTTCAGATAGTCAAAGGTAAAGGTCTCCCCGTTGATCGTCACCGTAGGTGTCCCGGGCGTGTTGATATGCGCACCCGCCGCGGCCTTGATCGACGGTATGCCGCCAGTCTCGCCCTTATCGCCTTTAGGACCCTGTGGCCCGGTAGCACCGGTATCTCCCTTCTCGCCTTGTATGCCTTGCTCTCCTTGTGGTCCTTGTGGCCCTGTGGCTCCCTTGTCGCCCTTCTCTCCTTTCGGCCCCATGAGGTTCGCCGTTGTCTTCGAGTATGCCCCCGTGCCGGCATCCCACTTGTAGTAATACCCATCGCCATCTACATACCCTGGATGGCTGGCAGTACTCTCTGCCTTGGCCGTCGCCGCCTCCGCGTTGCTGATGGTCGTGCCAACCCCGGCCACGCGCTGCTCCATGGCCGCCGTGTCCGTCTTCAATTGCTCCACCTCGCTCTTGGCCCTCTGGTAGGCCGTAGCCGCAACCTGAGCGTCCTGTGCCGCACTGCCAGCCCTTGTCGCCGCGTCGTTGGCAGAGTTCACCGCTGCCGCAGTCTTTGCCTGCGAGTCCTTCACCGCAGCGTCCACCTTAGCGTTAGCCGCACTGATAGCGTCAGCTGTCGTCGTGGCCACATAGTCGCTCCACGTCTTTGTCGCCACAACCTTGTAGGTCAACACCCCGTTGCTGACAACGATGACCGGCAGCGTGATACCTCCCGCTGTTTCTTCGGCTGTTGCTGTCTTCAAGTCTGTGACAGGAAAGCCGTATAGCTCTGATTTGTCAAGTTTCTCTATTGCCATATCTGTTTTGTTATTAAATGATTAATATCCTCCGAAACTCACTACGAAGTACTCAAAATCACAGTCATTACGGGTTGAATCATCCGATGTCATAACTGTGAAAGTATAAACGCTAACCGCTCCAAGTGTCGCATACATGACATTGCCGCCACTGCTGACTCTTGCACGCACAAAGACCGTATATAGCCCATGAGGTTTTTGGCGGAGAGTGCATTCATACCAGCCCGTGCCTCTCTTATTCACCCTCTCTACCGTGCAATTATAGTCTAATGCCATCTGCGTCTGTTTCTCTGCGTCGAATGTACCATCCGCATTTATCATGCCGTAAGCAACGCATACCATTGCCAGGCCACCGGTGCCCGATTGGAACACCTTGGCTATGGCGCGCCCGTTCGTCGAGTAGCCGATGCCCATACCAGTCATCTTTGCCCAGTTCGTTGGTGTCGTGTTGTCGCCAAGCTCTACGGAATGGCCGGGGAACATATAGCTGTAGCCTTCCATCTTTACAGATTGCAGTCCTTTGCCCGGATGGTCCGCGTCGCTCTGAATTTTTATAATCCAGGAGACAGGATCGACGATGGAAAAGCGGCCGTCACTATGCTGCTCATAGAATGTAATCGAACGGGAAGACATAACTGATCTGGACTTCTCTATATATTTGCCGCTCGAATCTTTGCTCCTCACGAAAATAGCATCACCGTCACTCACAAGTTCCAGGTTTCCTATCTTTCCCCCCGTCGCCTCCACATACCCTTTCACGTGCAGCGTGTCCGTGTTCGTGTCAAGCCACATCTTAGCATTGATGCCCTTATTGGCATCCGCCTCCGTCGCGTACCACGCAAACTTGTTGCCCCACGTGTTCACCGTCCACGTGCCGCTGTCCATCTTGAACCCCACGCTCTTCAATCCTTGACGTATGCCGGCCTCTATGCTCCCCGCCCGCTGTTGGGTGTAGCTCTCCAATGCCTGCAGGCGGCTCGCTGTATCGCCAAGGGCGTTCGCGTTCCAGTGGATAGCCGTCGAGTTCCTTGCCAAACTCATCCGGCTCACAACTACGTCACCATTCTGCAGAAGCAGCACTCTCACCTCGATCCAGAATGTCTTTACCAATGCGCCGCTGCTGTTCGTCTCCGAGTCCGCAAACCGACGTGTTACCGACAGAGGTATATAGCCGCCCGTGGCGTTTCCTGAGCCAAGACTAAACATGGAACCGCTTCCGTTGCGCTTCTTATCCTCACCACATGGGTACATCTGTATCCATACGCCCTCGTCCAGAGTCACGCCGTTGAGGTCTTTAACCATAGCTGCAAGCGTATAGTCACCCTCTCCACGGAAGGGTATGTAATATCTAAGCCCGTTATCTGATGTCGTACGGCATCCAGAACGTCTCAGCCGCACGCCCCTAAAGCCGTAGTAACTGTAATCATCATTATACACACTCAGCAGGCCTGAATCATTGAACTCCTTGATTTCTTCATTCACTGGCTCCCGGGTGGATCCGTCCGGTTGTGTCCTTTTCCATGTGCTGTCATCAAAGTTCACGTCGGGAATCAGGTTCTGAGCCTCTACATCCTTTGCCGCAGCCGACCAGCTCGTCTGTTTCTGGTTTCCCATGTCCATGCGCACCCAGTCCACGGCCACACCGCCGTAAACTTTAGCGTCATCGCCTTTGTCACCTTGCTCATAGATGCCTATCTGCACGTCCATATCTTCCTCGGCCGTAAACATCAAGTAGTCTATCACCGTGCCTGCACGTGTATAGCTGAAAACCTGACTCTTCTGCCAAGACCAGTCCGGTTTGAATACATAGAGGTGAATCACATGGCCGTCCATGGCAGGCTGAGTAGGATAGTCCTTCTTAGCCACCAGCCACATGCGGGCTGCCACCGTATAACTCAGCCCCTTCTTCACACTTACACGATCACTTGTAAACACACCATACTGTTTCTTTACCATGCCACGCACATCTCCGCCCCACAGTAAATTTCCTTCAGTATACAGACTTGTCACGCGAGTAGAGATTTCTGTGGCGTGCTGACTGATTTTCGATACGTTGTCTTCCAGTTCGCTATCCTTCGTCTTTCGCGATTCTACCTCTGCGATCAGGCTGTCGGCTGTCTTCGTTATGTTCGTCTTGTTTTCTTTTATGCCATCCTCTGCAGTGTCCATCCGTGAAGTGAGCGTTTCAACGGTGCTCTTCATGTTCGTCACGCGTTGGTTGGTGTACTGCATCCCGCCGTTTCCATCTGTCCCGTAGTAGATATAAGCCAGGAAGTCCTTGTTCATATCTGCTACGCCGTTAGTGCCCAACTGTGGAATAACCATGCGTTGGTCAAGAATTTGGCTGTTTTTGTCAAACAGTTGCACAGCTATGCGTTTGATGGTCGACACTTTGGCATTAGTGTCGCTCCTATCACTGAAACGTAGGTTTTGTATCTTATTATCGACAACCGTTCCAGTTTCCTTATTGCTCGAATAGCTGTAGACAGTTGCTTCATTATCGGTAAAGGCAGAGACGCTGAACACCTTACCGGGAGGAACCTTGGTATAGATAATTGGAGAGGACGTTCCCTGCTGATAGACGATATAGTATTGCAAGTTGATCTCTGTCGATTTCACAAAAATGTTATTGATGGTGTCGTCGCCTGTCTCACCTTTCTCAGCATAATTGCCGTATTCGTCTCCATTGATTTCATAGTTGGACTCTGCAATTTCTTGTACTGGTACGATCCGCCACACCTCAGTGCGGGGCAGTGACTTTTCTCCGAGTGAGACAGAGATGGTGTCCAGCACGTCGTTACCATGGAGCAGGTGTAACGTGACGCTCTTGATGTCATTCTTGTCACCTGTGAGATCGTTCCATTCAAGATTTTCATAAGTCGATGTGACTTCTTTATTTGTATTGTTGTCACGGTAGAGCCACACGCTGAAGTTCTTCTCCTTCACCTCTTCCGATTTCATAGCTACGACCTTACTGCCATTGACACGATAAATAACCATTGAGAGCTTACCGTCGTACTCCACCAAGCTCTTGTCAGCTGATAGCATATAGCTCTCACCGACAGGCTTAATTTTATTGTCGTCACCTTTGAAGTACAGATCCCCCTTGAACACGTTTCCCTTTTTCCTGCTCACCCTGAAGTCCAACCGGCTGTCATCCTTCTCGCTCGGTACGGAGTACTGCTCCCCAATGCCCGCATAGTCGGGGCAAGCTGAGTCAGCGGCAAGCTCCCCGACAATGCTTCCTCCTCTCATCCGTCCTATCCCACTGTAGGCAATCACGCTCGGAGCGCTTTTTTCCCCGTCCTTGCTCGCTATGACAATAGCGTTGCACCGGTCAGCATCCTGCCACGGGTCGGCGCAGCCGAATCCCACCATGTCATCACCAGCCACTGGGAACGTGCAGCCTTTCGGCTTCACATCCTCCATCCCGTAGCATGTGAAGGTCTTCCCCTCATGGCCCGGGGCCTCTGTTGTTAGCGTAATCTTTTCTGTCGTGTGCGCAAAGATTCCATACACGCAGCGCATTGAATGCCCACCTATCTGAACGTTGTCCTCCACGCCATGCTTCACGCACACACCCCAATAGTAAGAATTGGTGAAGTTATGGGTTACTCGGTCGGTGACATTAAACTCCTGGCATTGCCCCATAGCGCCTACCACAAGGTCATCCTCGATACTTGCCGTACCGTCGCTCTCGCAGAAGTACACCTTGAATGCGTTTGCGACCTGCTCCAGTTCTTTGTTGAGAAGTCCATTGCCATCGCCAAGCAGCTCTACACGGGTGTCCGTGGCTGTAAGTTCCTTACCCACAAAAGCCACCATTCTCCTGACACCGTTAACTGTCACGGGTAGCGTGAACAACGTTAAGCCAATAGTACTCGACTCGCCGCTCGCATAATCGAAGTATATAGGATCCACGCGCAGAATCTTATGTCCCCAGTCGCTCGCGATCATCTGAGCACCCACGTATGTCTTCTTATGAATCTCAAGTTCTGCTGCCTCTAACTTCTTCCTCACCACGATGTTGTCCACCGCAAGCACCGAGTAGCTGCCCGTCTCATCGATCACATTCTTCAGCGTCCATCCCTTACCCGTCATTGACGTGTTGCCGTCTGAATCAGAGGAGTGCATGTCATCACTCGTCACTGAGGCAAATGCTACAGCATCACCTTTTTTCACAGGTTGGTCAAGCCAATCGCTAAATTCATGTCCACTCCACTGCTTGCTGTTGTCGGCCTCTTTAGCGTGGTCGGCCTTTTTTGCTTTCTCTATACCTCCCTTAACTGTCTCTGCTACAAGGGCATGATTTGCCTCTAAAGCTTGATCCGCCTTTGAAGCGTGCTCGGCTTCCTTGGCCGTCTCTGCCATGTCGGCTTTTGCGATCTTGACGTCTATCATTGTTCTATCTCCTTTAAGTTCATTTCTGCCGAGCCCTCGTTGATGCTGCGGCTGATGCCCTGCACGAAGAATGTCCTCCCCATCGCCGGATGGCGGTAGTGCAGCAGCGGGTTCACAAGTCCTTCCCCGGCTTTGTCCCTCAGTTTCTGCGTCATCGTTATCCGGGGAGCATGGTATTCCTGGTAGTAGCTGTCCACATACAGCTGCTCCGGCTTCGCGCTCAGTTCCCGGGCGTAGTCGTATATCTGAAGCACGCCGCCGCCCGTCTGCGTGTTCACGGGTGTGCTCATTTTCACGCTGTCTGTCACGCCAAGCTCATGGCTCTCTGCTGAGGTAAGCGCCGAGCTGATCTTGAAGCTGATGTCGTCCTTGCGGTTCACAAACGTTTCCTTCGTGTCGCTCAGATACACGATGTCCTTGTCGCCCGTGTTGTTCACAAGGCCATTGTCACTGTATATCTTCATCTCGAACGACTCAATCACGATGCTGCTCACGTGAGGAAGCAGGGCCATCGTGCTGCTGCCCCATTTCGTATGGCGGAAGAAGGTGGGATGGCGGCGGGTTATCACGTCCCAGGTCACGTTCACGGGGCCAAGGATGACAAACCTCACCGCACCGCTCACCCTGTCTTTCTTTCTGATGGGTATTGCTGTCCCTTCTGCGTCGATGCCCATCTTGTAGTTAATGTTGTTCTGCAAGTCAAATTTCGTTCCGATGAGCTTGTCGCCTATCTTCGGGTCAAAGCCGATGGTGAAACTCTGCTGGTAGTATTCGTCGTCGCTCGCGCATTGGCTCCGTTGCTTGTAGGTCCGCCACTCAAAGTCCGATGGCGTGCCCGTCGACCCGGTCTCCACCACACACTTGTCACCGATGATGAGCATGCAAGCCACTACGCCCACCTTCGATATTTGGTCCGAGCTGTCGCCGATGGCGCTGTATTTGAACTCATACTCCTCCGGGCATTTCTCCGTGAGTGGCACAAGCCCATTTGTCCGCTCCGCGTCCCACTCCGGCTCCGTGCCTGGCGTCGCCGCCTTCCACCACTTCTGGGTGTAGTAACGGCCGTCGCCGTTGTCGCGGCTCGGCACAGTGCGGTGCCACCATTGACGGATGCCACCGCCAGAGATAGGATTCGGAATCACTCCTGCCGACGGCGTATAGTTGTATAACGATGTAGTTGGTCGTCTCATCGTCGTTGGGCGAGAACACCCCGCCCGTCGTGTTGCCGTTGTATTCCGCTAATGGGATGGAGGCTTTCAGAGTGGTCTCGTTAGGGTAGGCCTTGCTCTCGTCCTTATCCTCTCCGTTGCCGTTCACGCTGATGAAGAGGCAGTTCGTCATCTCCACTTTCGACACGGGCGAGTTGTCTTTGCCGTCGGTCTTCCGCTCCACCTTGCCAAAGGCGATGATGGCCGCGCCCGGCTGTTGGGCCAGCACGTTGGGCAGACGCTCTTGGTTCGAATTCCCCTCGCCGTAGGTGGCCATCAGGCTGCCATTGCCCTTGTCTGGAAAGGTCCATTCCGCATTGTCCATCACCTGCATGTACCAGTCCGTGATACGCCCGCCGTCAAAGTCGGTCTCACGCCCGTGCGTCATCGCGTCAAAGGCTTCGATGGCCTTATTGCCCTCGCCGTCGCTGCTGTATTCCGTCAGATATTTCTGCTTGTTCGAGAACGGACTGGAAACAAGGTCGTTGTCCAGCGGGCTCTTAATCACGCTCTCTACGCTCTTCACGTCACATGTCAGCAGCAGCTGGCTGTATATCTCGCCCACGCTGATGCTTGTCTCCGTTCCCACCACATTCTGTGTCGTGATGTCCGTCGTGCTGCGGGCCGTCGTCAGACGTCCGCCCGTCAGAAGGTCGCGCCAGTAGATGTCCTTCTCGCCCTTCACCGTCTCCCAAGAGAAGATGTAGAAGTCCATTCCGTCCTGCATGATGTGCAGGTTCAGGTACTTCAGCAGCTCCTCCAGTACGTCGTCCTGCTGCCACACGTCGTCCTCCTCGTCGCCAAGAAACAGCAGCTCATTGATGGTCAGCTGACCGAAGATGGCGTGGCGGTTGGAGCTCTGTGCGTCCAAGGCCTTGCTCCCATCATACCAGTAGTGAGTCGTCTGTCCGCCCTTGATGTCCAGGCTCGCGGCCACGCCCGCCAGCATCTCTTTCATCAGGCTCAGGAAGGTGCGCTGTGAGGCCTGTCCCTTCACCACGCTGTAGAGCACGCCCAGCGAGCCCACATTACGGTATTTCGCATATTGCAGGGCCGTCAGAGCGTCTATGCAGCTCAGCTCTATCTCGTCCAGCTCCTCGTTGTAGTCCTGCGAGTACGTCTGAGGCTCCACATAGCCCGCAAACAGGCAAACGCCCTCACGGTAGATGTTCACCACTGCATCCTTGCACGACGAGCAGAAGAAGTCCTGCACGAAGTTCCGGGTCAGCAAACGCACCGTGGCTTGTTGGCACAACAGGTGGTCAAACGTGTCGTTCACCTCGCTCGTTGTCTCCACGGGGTCGTCGCTGAAGTACAGGCCGCTCTTACCATCGCCTATCTCCAGTTCCTCGCCGCGGTCGCCGTGTGTCAGTATCAGCACTTCGATGCGGTCGTTCAGCTCGTTGTAGAATTGTCCGTGTATGTACATCCTCTATAGTTTTATGTTCGTTCGCTTGCGGTTGATGCGCGTCTCGTTGGCAATGGCCATCACGATGTCACGCCCTCTTACTCTCCCCTTCATCCGCACGCCGGCCACCGCGCCGCTGTCGCCTATCAGCGACTTCAGCTTGTCCAGTGGGGCCACGACCTCAGGGTTCGACTTTGCGCCGGCATATTCGCCCATCAGCGCGAGAGTCGGACCGTACAGCAGTCCGCCATTGGCAAAGGGAGTAACGGCCACAGACCCCACGATGCCCTGCATCATGCCGATGAAGCCCGCGGCGATGCCAGCACCGGCAAAGGGAATGTAGGCGTGGGCGGCCATGAACTCAGACGCGGCCAGCTCCCTGTAGGCCATGGCCTCGGCCTTGGCCGCCACGGTCGATACGGTGGCCGCTGCGGCTTCCTCCGGGGCGGAGGCTATCTTCGCGGCAGCGGCTGTCGTCGTCGCCACGCCGCTGGCGGTTGTTGCTGCGTTGCTGGCCGTGGTCACGGCGGTCAGGGCTTCCACAATGCTTATTACCGTCCTGACGCCCTGGTATATCTGTATCGCCGAGTCCACCACGCCTGTGATGGTGGCCCACGCGCCGCGGTTCTCCTGCAAGGTTTCGGTCAGTGAGCTGATGCCGCCGCCGATGCCCTTGATGTTGCTCCACGACTTCTCCACCGTCACGTCGCTCTTGCGCAAGATCTTCTCGTAGTCCTCATAACTGGCCACAAGTTTCGTCATCTCCTTGCGCTGGCTCGCGCTCATCGGGTTCTTTGTATCGGACATGTTCTGCAGCTCCTTGATGCGTTTGCGCAGACCGTCCATGCCGATGGCCTTCAGCTCCACTTTCAGCTCGGCTTTGCCCAGTCCGCCTAAGCGGTCCGTCTCCTGCTCCATCTCCGGCAGGCGGGCAAGCTGTTTCAGGCTGTCGCGCTTCTTCTCAAGGGCGCCGATGGTGCGGGCTATGTCCGAAATCTCAGCCGCACTCGCTTTCTTCTGCTTGCCCTCATAGTAGCTGATGGCCTTGTCAAGGCTGTCGATGGTGTCCAGGCGCGAGATGTCATCGGGCTTCTTCAGCTCCTCCAAGGTCTCGTCCCATTTGTCACGCAGGGCGTTCAGTGCGTTTATCTGCTCCTGTATCTCGGTGCGCTCACTCGTAGTGGCCGTCTTCAGCAGGTCATTGTAGTATTGAAGTTCATTCTCAAGCTGCCGGTAGGTCGTTATCTTGTCTATGCCAACGTCAACGTGCGCATTGCGTTCAAATGCTGTTTTAAGGTCGTTCAAACGGCTTATCTCACGGTCT
>ONYS01000146.1 GCA_900322095.1 uncultured Prevotella sp. | reverse complement strand
GGATCTCCGACCACCGCACATTGATGTCTTTCATTTTCAGCTTGTACTTCGTGACAGACACGATCCAGTAGGCAAGGACTGCAAGGTTGAGGTGTGCTTGCGCTGCCTCGTCGGTTTTGTGATAGATGGGTCGGACATCCAAATCACTCTTCAGGAGTTTGAAGAACTTATGTAAAGCTTTCCATAAAACAGTTCCTCTATATTCCAGCGGCATTTATACCATTCTACGCACTGTATTGCCATTTCATTTGTATCAACGGGATGAGACGTCAGCAGACGCCACTCTATAGGCTCTTCTTTATCCGGCACAGTGCTGCTCTTCTCTTTTACATATATGCACCAGCAGTCCAGCTTCTCGGGGACTGCATCTTTAGATTTGGCACTCTTGAGCAGAGTGACCTTAGAGTAACGAAGCTCCATACGAGCCGTCCGAGACTTTCTGTTGTGGCTTCCTAGTATCTCCAGTTTGAACTCCTTGCTGACAGGAATACTGTCCATGAGGTCTGAGATGCGCTGACTGTCATTGTCCGTCATACGATTATGAAAGGATCTGATGACAAAGTCACAACCAGCCTCAATGGTCTTGCACAGAACGGAGTACGCGTCGTTCTCACGGTCGCCTACCATCGTCAGCCTCACGTCCGATGGCAGTCTTTTCTTTGCAAGCAGCGCTGCCTCAGCCCATCGGTAAGACTCCTTCTCCTCAAGAGTCTTGTCCGCCTTCTGCTTGCTCTTCTGGCGGTCGTCCTTTCTGTCATGATTGTAGACATTAATGCTGCTAAATCCCAGAGGAACCTGATTGTCAGGAGATACCACCATACACGGATGAGCGTAGATCGAGTACTCCATAAGCTTGTTCGTGCCGTATCCGAAGTCAGGATCTGTCTTCGACAATCGTCCTTTCATATTGTCGAAATTGAATTCCTTTGTATCCTGGATGCAAAGGACGTGTTTATGCCCTTTGCAACGGTCAGCGCATTCGGTGGCTAACTTTAGGGTCAAATCTTCCATCTTCAATTTATTATTGTTCAACACTCGGTAAGCCCCAATCTTAATCGCGCCGGAAACTTCCCATCTATTAATCACTGTTGTACCAAACTTGACAATCAAGTCAAGCACCTTCTGCACCCGCAGATCTATGCGAAGGTCGCCAAAGAAAGATTTCATTTTAAGGAAACACTTGCAAAGATACAAAAAATAATTGATTTATGCAAGTTATTTAACTGTTAATCAATGTGTTATAAACATAACGGTAAAGAAAAAAGATGTGTATAAAGAGTAATACAGAGGGAGGGGAGTCACATCGGAGCGTTTGTAGGAGGGTCGTCATTCCTGACGACCAAGCCCGTACTCTGAATGCAAATCACAAGCAAATTCTTCGTCGTCAGGAA
The DNA here is from genome assembly GCA_900322095.1 of uncultured Prevotella sp. GTDB lineage: Bacteria > Bacteroidota > Bacteroidia > Bacteroidales > Bacteroidaceae > Prevotella. The sequence continues at coordinate 5,169 of ONYS01000146.1, read as the reverse complement.
TGACGACGCTCCAAAGACGCCCTACTACATCAAGCGAGTAAGACAGAGCAAACTAACCAGCCCCGGCGGGGCTGACTCTCGGTAACCTCTGTCAAGCGAATTTAGGAGTGCAGACTGGGGATCTCCGCCCTCACCGCTTGCTTCTCCCCTCCCTTCGTAGGGAGTGGCCGGGGGGCTTCGCTTTCTTTCTTGGCCGTCAGGAATGACGACCCTCCTACCATTCGTTGTCTTGCGTTTCCCGGTGATGTATCTCCCCTCCCTCCGTAGGGAGGGGCAGGGGGTGGGTCTACCGGTGGTGGGTCTAGCTGGGGACGTCTAGCCAGAGGAGGGGCATCTTTTCTTCCCCTCTTCCTCCTCAGAACGACATCATGAAGTTGAAGCGGATGCCCCAATGGTCGGCATGAGGAAGGTCCTTGTAGGTGAGACGGCGGACGTAGTCCACACCGAAGAACTTGAAAATGTTGTGGATGCCCACCATGGCTTCCCAGTAGGGCTGGTTGGACATGATATGGCTTTCGGCAGGCAACTGGAAGAGCATCTTGTCGCCGGGATTCTTCAGGGGATTGTTCTTGTCGGTGAGGTGTCCCCACATTCCCTTGATGCCGATGAACTCTCTCCACTTCAGATGCTTGATGAGGGGGATGCGGTTGAAGAGCTTGCCGTTGAGGTCCCACAGGGCTGACCAGAAGACGTAGCGGTCGTTGAGGAACTCCATGTTGCGCATGAGGTTGAACGTCTGGTCGTTGGCATCCATGAGGTAGGTGAGGCTTACGGGCGGCATGCAGAGCAGCGGGAAGGGCACTTTGTTCCACTGGGCACGCCCGATGACGTGGAAGTAGATGTAGCCCCACGAGCCGAGCCACTGCCGCTTGTAGACGTTCAGCTCCGTCATGTTGGTGCGGTACTGTCCGCCGAACAGTCCCTTCACGCCCAGGATATGGGTGAGGGAGATGTCGGGCGAGTCGAGGTTGACGGGCCAGCGGCGCTGCTTCGTGTTGATGTAGGTCTGGTTGGGATTGAAGCGTATCGTGCCAGAGAACTCAGTGGTGCGCAGGCGCAGGGTCTCTCCGTCATCGTTGAGATGAAGGAAGTGGAGGTCGCCCGTAGGCTTGTTGCTCTCGGCCTTGACGCTTGCCTTCCAGCTCAGTCCCCAGTCGGTCTCGTAGGTGAACTCGAGCTTCTGCCGGTTGTAGAAGTACATCTGCCTGACATCTTGCGTGCGGAACGACTCGAAGATGTTGTCCTTGTTGTTGGTCAGGTATTTGTCGGCGGGCGACATGAGGTCGTAGGTAGTCTCGAAGGTGAGGTTGCGCTGCGGGTATTCGAAGGGCGAACGCTCCTTGCGGTTCAAGCCCCAGGTCACCTCGCTGCCGTAGTACCACTTGTGGCTCCGCTCGCCCCAGGCAGCGAATCCCTTCCAGAAGAGGTGAGGGTTGAGGTCGGCCATCGTACGGCCCGAGAGACGGAAACGATAACCGTCGACGAAGTTGTGGGAGACGAGGGTGCTGACGGGACCGAAGTCGAAGTAGTCCTTGTTGCCGGGCTTTCCGGTCTCGACGAAGTTCTCAAAAATCATCTTGGCCATGATGCTGGCCCATCCGAAGTTCTTGCTCTTGGTGAGGCGGTAGACGAAGTAGTCCATGCCATCCTCGCTCTTCGAGAGGGGCATCGGTCGGTTCTGGTCCCACCAGCGGTCGTTGCGTATTCGGGCGCTGGGATCCTCCTTCTGTGGCGCCTTGCCGCGCAGCAACTTGGTGTCGATGGGATTGAGGTCGTAGTCGTCGATGCGTGTGTTGCGGATGACGAGCATGCGCGGCAGCACGCTCAGCAGCTTCACCTCGGCCTCCATGTCGTCGGAGGAGAGAATCCACTGTCCGTCGGAGAGTTTCTCAAACGACTGCGTGATGCGCATCTTGTCGATGAAGTTGACGTCGCTCTTCTTCGGTATCTCCAGCATGCAGCGCTTGACGTGGAGGTCGGAATCCTTGGTGATGAAGAGCTCGCCCTTGAATCCGAAGTCTCGCTGGTTGGCGGGATAGAAGACGACATGGTAGCACGAGTCGCGGTCCACCTTGACCGTGTCCTGGATGTAGAAGTGGAAGAAGCTGATGGCCGTGCGCCCCAGCGGTGAGGGGAAGGGGTACTGGAGTATACGGATGTAGTCGTTGTTGATATCCACGTCCTGAAACACCTCCTTGAGCATGGTGTTGACCATGTCGCCCGTCTGGAAGATCTTGTTGACGCCCGAGGCACGCGTGGCCTCCACGATGTCGAGGTCGCGGCGGGGCTTCTTGCGATAGAGATGCTCGGTGATCTGCTCGTTGATGGTGACCGGAAGGATGAGTTTCGTGCTGTCGATGGGCGACTTGTCCAGATGGTTGAGATACCAGGGCTTGCGATTCTTGCCCACCGTGTCGACCTCGTTCTCAGAGAGCGTAATCTTCTGGTATTTCCGACAGCGGTAGTAGTCGTGGTTCTCCAGATTGGTCACCTTCTTCTTCGCTATGACGCGCCGCATGAGTTCCACGGCAGGATTGTCCTTGCGGTGATAGCGCTTGCGGCGGGCCTTGACCCTGACTTCAGCGAGACTGTTGTCCGACGACTTCAGTGAGACAGTGATGCTGTCTGTTCCGGCGGGAATGACGACGGACTGCTTCTCATAGCCCACGCTGCTGACTACGATCTTCGTCACGTGGCCGCGAGGAAGCTTGAAGTTGCCCTCGCCATCGCAGGCGATATTCTCGCGTGTGGCGGGTATCATCACGTTGGCATAGGGCACGCCGTAGCCATCGTCGGCATCGACTACGGTGCCGCGTATCTGCGCCCTGACCGTGCCCAGCGAGAGAGCCAGGAACAGGACGGTAAGGAGATTTCTAAGTTGGGGTATATTCTTTTGCATAGTCTATTCTCTCTTGTTTCTCAATCATTTATCCATACAGGGGGCAGACTGCCTCTTAGGGCCGTTCAATCTCTTCCAAGGTGGTCTGGCAGAGCCGTTCGTGCCGGCGGTTCATATAGCGGCAGAGGAGCGACATGATGACCACCTCAAAGACGAAGTAGGCCCAGGACAAGTCGAGCAGGCAGAGGGTGTAGAGCGCTATGGCCCGCGTGTTGAAGGTCAGGATGTTGGCCATGCCTACGAGGGGCAGCGAAGCCTTGCGGAAATGCTGACGTACGCTCTGAGGAAGGTTCTCGAAGGAGCCGTACTTCTTCTCCACGGCAGCGCGCAGCTTCTGGAACTCAGGAGTGCGGCGTTCCTGCTTGGCCGTGTAGGCGACGTAGTTCTTGAGGAAGAACTTCCACAGCCGGTTGCCCTGCCAGGGCGTGGTGTCGTAGAGCTGTCGCTGCTGGGCTGAAGTGTCGAGTTCTGAGCCTTTCTTGCCATTGACGATAAGCAGATGGATCTGACGGTAGTAGTCGGCCAGTCCGCACTGTCCCGCATGGCATACAAAGCCCGAGTAGAGGGCCACGGCAAAGAGCAGGAGGGCAGCGATGGCAGCATTGGTCTCGTTGTCGGCAATGCCCAGCCAGCCGAACTCAAGGCTGTGGTGATGGTAGAAGCGCAGCACCAGGGCGCAGTAGATGGGAATGAACCACACCTCGGACGCTGCACCGTCGAGAATGCGGCCCAAGCGCGTCTTCTGATTGGTCATGCGCGCCAGCTGTCCGTCGGCCGAGTCGTAGAAGTTGGCCCAGGCCAGGAGCAGTACAGCAATGACGTTCATCAGCAGACCGTGACCTCCGCTGTAGTACCAGCTGCCATAGGCGAAGAAGAACGCCGATCCCGCGCCGATGATCATCGAGAGGATCGTGACCGTGTTGGGGTGGACGCCCAGCTTCTTGAAGAATACGGCCCAAAGGTATCCAATCTTTCTCGTCCAAACCTTGTCGAGCCACTCCTCGGTATCGTTGGACTTATACGTGCTTTGTACTTTATTTTCCATTTTGTAATTCTATTTCTTTTTCATCAACAATAGTCCTATAGCGTCCCACACGACTTCCCTCAAGCGACAGACGACGCTGATCACCATACCCACTCCCGCGGTGAATCCGAACTGAGCCGCCGATAGGGCGTAGCCGCCTTCGCGGGTGCCCATCTGCATGGGGATGAATCCCAGGAGGTTGGCAAAGAGCGAGGTGAAGGCCAGTATGAGCATGCTGTGGAGCCAGAGCAGCAGGTAGCCCCCGAGGGTGCTGCCATTGCCCACGCCCAGCATGAGGAGAATGAGGAAACCCTCACAGCTCATCAGCAGACGGCCCACATACTCGATCCAGAAGCAGGCATTGTAGACCGACCGGTCCTGGCTGTGGAGCTGGCTGATCTGCGAGTCGATCGTGGTCAGGGCGTCGTGGTGGCGGACCTGCATTCGGGTGGCCCACTTGCGCAGTCCCCACACATGGCCTAGGCCCCGCAGCAACTTCATGATGAAGCCGTGCTTATAGCCCTTGCGGAAGAGGTAGACGCCGCCGAGGCTGAAGGCACCGCCGAAGGCCAGTACGATGGCAATGGGCACGCTCATCGTCAGATTGCCGACAAGGCAGAGCAGCAGGTAGACGGCGATGGACGTGAGCCAGAACCAGAAGTGGGTGTAGATGTGCATCATGGAAAAGAGGATCACCGACGACGTGGCCCGCTCGGTGCCTACGAGGCGCTTCAGTTCCACAATCTTGTATGGCTCACCGCCAAGGAGTCCCATCGGCGTGAGGCTGTTCAGAGCAAAGCCCGAGATGGTCCAGCGGAACATCGTCAGCAGGCTCACCTCGTCGCGGCCCTGGCCTTGGAGCATCTTGCGCCATGCCCACGCATTCATCAGGTACAAGGGTATCCACATGGCGATGACTGCGGGGAAGATATACCACGAACGCCGCAGGAGCGTCAGTAGCTGCTCACGGCTGACCTTGAAGGTGAATATCATGATGACAAACGACACCAGACCGATGGCGAAGAGCACTCGCTTGAAGATCTTCTCTCCGCGTGAGGATTTTGGCCTTGAATCGGCACTCGTGGGGGCGTTGTTGGCTTGAGAATGGTTCATCTTTTGAAAACTGAATATTTCACTTGAGTTTTGCAGGACCAGTTGAATTTTTCCGTGGATGATGATTAAAAGGAAAATCTCATCCTCAGCGCTTAGGCTAAAGCCTATTGTTGCCCTACGGACTCAGCGCTGA
>ONYS01000011.1 GCA_900322095.1 uncultured Prevotella sp. | reverse complement strand
TATCATTCGCTTTTTCATGCTTATTCCCGAAGCTTGCAAGTTGGTGCTTGAAGCCGGGACTCATGGTAAGGGAGGAGAAATCTTTGTGTTTGATATGGGGAAGCCCGTTAAGATTGCAGATTTGGCCCATCGTATGATTCTGCTCAGTGGTGCAAAGCATATAGAAATAAAGTATACCGGTCTGCGGGATGGTGAAAAACTGTATGAGGAAGTACTTTCAAATGCAGAGAACACATTGCCTAGCTTCAACGATAAGATTCGTATAGCCAAGACTAGAGAGTATGATTTCGCAGAGGTGTCCAAAGAGATAGACGAACTCATTGCTATAGCCCATACCTTTGATGCCATGGCAATCGTGAAGAAAATGAAGGAGATTGTGCCGGAGTACATTTCCAATAACTCCGTTTATTCGATTTTGGATAAAAAACAGTAAATCTTATTACGATGTTTAGACATACAGCCAACTTTGGCTGATGAATGAGGCAGGGGATATTTTCCTCTGCCTTTTTCGTATATTCTCTTTTGGTGAATCGACAAATCGTTGCCTTCGCCTGCACAAGAGTAAACGATTTGACATAAAAAAGCTGCATATCTCTAAAAAGGGATATGCAGCTTTTTTATTCTGATTTGGACTATGATTAGCAAATCTTGCGAGAGCCGTCACCGATGACTACAGGAATCACGACCGGCTCATGACCATACTTGGCAGCGAATTTCTCGCAGGCATCCTTGATGAACTTGTCGTAGACTTCGTCTTTCACCAAGTTGATAGTGCAACCGCCGAAGCCGCCACCCATGATGCGTGAGCCTGTCACGCCGTTCTCCTTGGCCAGGTCGTTGAGATAGTCGAGTTCTTCGCAACTAACCTCATATTCCTTGCTCAGTCCCTCGTGGGTCTCATACATCTTCTGGCCGACAGTCTCGTAGTCACCTTTCTCCAATGCATCCGAAACAGCCAGAACGCGGTCCTTCTCTCCCAGCACGTAGTGAGCACGCTTGTAGTCTTCCTCACCAACGGTAGCGCGTACCTCGTCGAGCTGTTCCCACGTGCAGTCACGCAGTGTCTCGAAGTGTCCTTCAGGATGAGCGGCAGCAATGGCCTTAACCACGTTCTCACAGGATCTGCGACGGTCGTTGTAAGGTGAGCCCTTCAACTCATGCTTCACCTTAGAGTTGAGCAGCACGAGCTTGTAGCCAACGGGATTGAAGGGGAAATACTCGAACTCACGGCTACGGCAGTCAAGACGCATCAGTTTGCCTTTCTGACCAAATACAGAAGCAAACTGATCCATGATGCCACAGTTCACACCCACATATTTGTGTTCCGTAGCCTGACCTGCCAAGACGAGATCCCACTTGGAGACTTTGTTGTCGCCGAAGAGGTCGTTAAGGGCAAAAGCGAAGCAGCTCTCCAGTGCTGCTGATGATGACATGCCAGCTCCCAAAGGTACGTCGCCAGCGAAGGCCGTATTGAATCCTTTCACGTCGACGCCGAGCTTACGCATCTCCTGTACGATTCCATAGATGTAGCGAGCCCACGTTGCTCTTGGTCCAACAGGGTCGTCAACTTTGAATTCAACCTTGTCCTTGAGGTCGATAGAGTAGGCAATAACAGTCTTCAGGCCATTGGGTCTGAGCTCGGCCATGATGCCTTTGTCTACAGCACCCGGGAATACAAATCCACCATTATAATCTGTATGCTCACCAATGAGATTGATACGGCCTGGAGACGCATATATGCTGCCGGTCTTGCCGTCAAAATGCTTGATAAAGCGACTTCTTACGAATTCAATATCCATAATTCAGTTTGTTTTAAGGGTTAGTTATTTGGTTATCTATATACTGAATCGGGTTCTAAAAATCATTTTTACTTGACTTTTAGAACCCGTTTCTGTTTTCTTAATTAATCTACAGGAATGTCCTTGTTGACGTTCTTGCTACCCACCAAGGCGTAGAAGAACATGTAGGCCACAGCAACGAAGGGTACGATGTATGAGATCAAATAACCTGCGTTGTCGGCAATGAAGTTCTGGAGCAGAGGAATCAGACCTCCACCAACAACCATCATCATGAAGATACCTGAACCGGCTGCAGTATACTTGCCGAGTCCTGCGGTTGCGAGGTTGAAGATGCACGACCACATCACGGAAGTGCAGAGACCGCAGAGCACGATGAACATGGCGGCGATGGGCACGCTGACCATCTGGAATCCGCTACCCGTGAACACTGGCATCTCGACGAATGAACTGCGGCCCAAGAAGATGGCGCAGAGCAGGAAGATCATAGCGACGCTTGTAGCGATGAGCATGAGCGTACGGCTAGAAACCTTGTCGGCGATGAAGGAAGAAACCAAACGGCCGACCAGCATGAGCAACCAATAGGTACCGGCGAGGAAGCCGCCAATGGCAGCAGCATTCACAATGCCATTCATGCCTGCAAATGCACCTTTTGCGGTGTCGGAGATGTAGAAGTTCAATGTTCCAGGAATACCGGTCTCAACACCAACGTATACGAAGATGGCGATGGTACCCAATACGAAGTGGCGGAATGACCAGGGGCTGTGCTCAAATACAGTCTCGGCTGTTGTCTTACCCATCTCAGGATCTTTGATGGGGATGAAAGACAGAACAACGAAGGCGCAGAAGAATACAGCCAAAGCGATGTAAAGCACGAGGTTCACGTCGGCCATCTTCGTTGAAGCCGTAACAGTTCCGATAAGAGAACCTACCAGCATAGGGGTGAGGGTACCTGACAGAGAGTTCAGCGTACCACCAATCATGTTGAGCTGATTACCGCGGTTGCCACCACCACCGATAAGGTTCAGCATAGGGTTAACAACCGTGTTGAGCATACATACAGAGAAACCAGAAACGAATGCACCAAGCAGATAGACTGCGAATCCAGTATTGATGGCGTCGGCACCTACTTTACCAGAGAGAAACTGAATGAGAACTCCGAAGAAGCCAATAGCGATACCAGCAAGTGCTGTCTTCTTGTAGCCAATCTTCGTCAGCAGTTTACCTGCTGGGATTCCCATGAAAAGGTAGGCCAGAAAGTTCATGGCGTTGCCCAGCATACCGATGGTGTTGGCAGAGTCACCGGGGAAGGCATTCTTCCAGATGACACCGATAGGCGCAGCCAAGTTTGTGACGAAGGAAATCATAGCATAAAGAAACATCATCGTGATGATGGCTATTATGCTTCCATTTTGTTTTTGATTGTTCATTAGTTTTTTATTTTGTTATTTTATTCTCGTAGATGGATGAGAAGTGTGGCCGCATAGTTGCCGACCACACCTCCTGGTTGTTATTACAAAGATCTCTTCAGTTATTTTTCAACTCCAAAACGATAGAACGTATTTTGTCTATACTCGCATCCGGGCTTCAGCACTACCGATGGGAAATAGGGATGATTCGGTGTGTCGGGGAAGTGCTGGCATTCCAGGCAGATTGCTGAGCGGCGTGGGAAGGTGGCGCCATGCTGACCTGTGATGCCACTGCCGAAGTTGTCGGTATAGAGTTGGATGCCCGGCTCTGTGGTATACACCTCCATTGTGCGGCCGCTGACAGGATCTTTCAGCATAGCAGCGAACGACAACTCCTTTTCCTCTTTCTTGTTCAGCACGTAGCAATGATCATAGCCGGAGCCATTCTTGAGTTGCTCGTTGTCGGAGTCAATGTCCTGACCAATAGTCTTGGGAGTGCGGAAATCGAACGGGGTGTCTTTCACAAAACGGATTTCGCCCGTAGGAATACTCGTGTTGTCGATGGGCAGGTAGTAATCGGCATTGATCTGGCATTCGATGTTCTCTACTGTCGGCGTAGGATTGGCAATACCTGCCAAAGAGAAGAATCCGTGGTGGGTCAGGTTGATGACGGTCATTTTGTTTGTTGTGGCCATGTAGTCGATGTGGAGCTCATTGTCGTCGTTGAACTGATAGACAACCGTCACTCTCACTTCTCCAGAGAAGCCTTCCTCGCCGTAAGGACTGACGTATTTCAGCACGAGCGTCTGGTCGTTCATCTGCAGGGCTTCCCAAACCTTCTGGTTGAAACCATGCTTACCGCCGTGCAGGCTGTTGGGACCGTCGTTGATGGGCAGCATGTACTCCTTGCCGTGCAACTGGAATCTTCCCTTGCAGATGCGGTTGCCGTAGCGGCCGATGAGCGTGGAAAGATAGGGCTCAGGCGAATTGATCACATCCTGAATGTTGTCGTGGCCTTGGATCACGTTGGCTCTGACACCGTTTTTGTCAGGTACCATGATGGCGACAATTGCGCCACCGTAGTTGGTGATGGCCACTTCATTGCCATCCTTATTTCTTAAAATGAAAAGATCGGTTTTCTTTCCGTTGACAGTGGTCTGAAAGTCTTCGCGTTTCAGACCACAAATGTTTTGTGTCTCAGTTGCGTTCGTCATATTCCTATTCTGTTATATTATGCTTAGTTTTTGATTGTTAATGCAAAATAAAACAAAAAAAACGATAAACACAAATTATCTATAGAGAAATCTAATCATTTTATGGTTAAAAACGTTTAAAGTTCTTTGCTCAGCAAATCTGCAACCACATAGCTGCTGCCTCCAACGAAAACGAAGTCCTCGGGCGAGGCATCCTTCAGCGCTTGGCGGTAGGCTGCGTCTACATCGCCTATTATCAAGCCTTTCAGTTGATGTGCAGCGGCTGTTTGGGCAACTTTCTCAACCGGAAAAGCACGCTTCGATGTAGGCTGTGTCCAGTAGTAGACAGCATCTTTGGGCAACATTCCCATAACGGTGTCGATGTCCTTGTCGTCTACCATTCCGAAGACGATTCTTTTCTCTTTAGCTTTTTGGGCTTTTATTTGTTGGCTCAGATATTGCCATCCACCGGGATTGTGCCCGGTGTCGCATACGGCCAGCGGTTTGTCGTGGATTTTCTGCCAGCGGCCAAGCAAGCCTGTGGACTCACATACTTGACCAAATCCAGACTTCAAGGCGCTTAAAGAAATTGCAGGCAGCAGTTTGCTGTAGTTGATGAGCCTGACAGCGGTGAGAATGGTGTTGGCGTTCTTGTCCTGATAGTCGCCGCCCAACTCTCCATGGATCTGTCCAAACGAGCGCGTTGTGTAGTCTCGTCCGCCGGCAGGACAAAGGTGCGATTGTAATACCTCGGGATTGTCTTCGGCAAAGACGATCGGAGCCAGCATCTCTTTGGCCTTTGATTCGAATACCGGCCGGGTCTCAGCAATGCTCTCGCCAATGACTACGGGAACGCCGGGCTTGATGATGCCGGCCTTCTCGCCGGCAATCTTGGCTAGCGTGTTGCCGAGAAATTGTGTGTGGTCGTAGCTGATGTTGGTTATGATGCAGAGTAGGGGAGTGATGATGTTTGTGCAGTCTAGTCGTCCGCCCAGTCCAACCTCAACAACGGCGATATCTACCTTTTGTTCTGCAAAATAAAGGAAGGCCAGAGCTGTAGTGAGTTCAAAGAAGCTGGGATGCAGGGGCTCAAAGAAGCCGCGCTCTTTCTCCACGAAGTCAACGACGCGCTGCTCGCTGATCATCTGGCCGTTGACGCGAATGCGTTCGCGGAAGTCCACAAGATGCGGGCTGGTATAGAGTCCCACGCGGTAGCCCTGTTGCTGCAAGATGGCTGCTATCGTGTGGGCGCAGGAGCCCTTGCCGTTTGTGCCAGCCACATGGATTGTCTTGAAAAGCCGGTGGGGATGACCGAAGTGCTCATCCAGGGCCAGCGTGTTGGACAATCCCTCTTTATACGCAGAAGCACCCACGTGTTCGAAAACCGGGGTGCTATTGTATAGATAATTAACAGTCTGCTGATAATCCATCAATTGAAGTAATTTTTGAACTTTTCAAAGATACTTTTCTTCGTAGCCGAGTCGCCTTTGAAGTTCTCGCTTGCGCGCAACTGCTCTATGGCCTTACGCTCTTCGCGCGACAGCTTCTTAGGCACGTAGACGCTGATGTTGATGACCTCGTCGCCGTTTCCGCTGCCATAGCCTTTCACGGCTGGGAGTCCTTTGCCGCGCAGGCGAAGGGCCTTGCCCGGCTGTGTTCCCGGCTCAATGGTGACCTTTGCTTTCTTGCCGTCGATCGTAGGTACTTCTACATCTCCTCCAAGCGCTGCCGTCGGGAAGTCGAGCAGCAGATTGTAGATGAGGTCTTGACCGTCGCGGACGAATTTCTCATGGGGCAACTCCTGAATGTAGACTTGAATGTCACCGTTTACGCCGTTGTGAGGAGCAGCGTTTCCCTTGCCAGAGACGTTGACTACCATGCCTTCGGCCACGCCAGCGGGGATATTGATCTCAACGACATCCTCACCTTTCACCACGCCGGTGCCACCACATTGCTTACACTTGTTCTTGATCACAGTGCCTTCGCCGTGACAAGTGGGGCATTCGGTTTGGGTCTGCATCAGTCCGAGCATTGTGCGTACGGTCTTCACCACTACACCTTGTCCATGACAGGTGGGACAAGTAGTTGAGCCCGTTCCGTCCTCCGAACCCGTACCGTGGCAGTGGGGGCAGGCTACGTCTTTATGAACTTTGAATTTCTTCGTAGTTCCGGTTGCGATTTCCTCAAGCGTTAGCTTTACGCGTAGTCTCAAGTCTGCACCGCGGTATTGGGCATGCTGACGCGCACCGCCACCAAAGCCACTGCCAAAGCCTCCGAAACCGCTGTGACCACCGAAAATGTCGCCAAAAGCCGAGAAAATATCGTCCATGCTGAATCCGCCGGAACCGCCGAATCCGCCGAAACCGCTTCCACCCTCAAGGCCTTCAAAGCCAAACTGATCGTAACGCTGACGTTTTTCAGGGTCGTGAAGCACGTCGTAGGCCTCGGCAGCTTCCTTGAATTTCTCCTCAGCTTCCTTGTCACCGGGATTGCGGTCGGGGTGGTATTTTATAGCAAGCTTGCGATAAGCTTTCTTTATCTCATCTTCTGTAGCGTTCTTACTGACGCCTAAGACCTCATAATAGTCTCTTTTAGCCATTATTCGCTTTCCTTAAAAAATTCAGCGCTTGGGGCGGAGCGCTGAATTGTTGGTTCATTTTCTGTTATTGCCCGATGGCCACTTTGGCATGGCGTATCACTTTGTTGTTGAGCGTGTAGCCGGACTGTACGCAGTCGATGACCTTTCCCTTCTTGTCGTCGCCCATACCGGGTACCATTGCCACAGCCTCATGGAAGTCGGTGTTGAAGTCGGCATCCTTCGTGTCGATCTTCTTTACGCCGAGACCCTCGAGTGTCTTGTGGAGCTTCTGAACGATAAGTTCCCAACCTTCCTCGATCTTTTTAGGATCATCGGTCTTGTCGGCATTGGCCATCGCGCGTTCCATATCGTCCACAATGGGCAGTATGGCGGTGATTGTCTTCTCTGCTCCGTTGAGGATGAGGTCGGCTTTCTCCTTGCGTACGCGTTTACGGTAGTTGTCAAACTCAGCCATGGTTCTAAGCAGTTGGTCGGCCAGTTTGGCTTTGTCGTCGAGAGCCTTCTTCAAGGGGTCTTCTTGTTCCTCTTTTTTCTCGGGTTTTTTCTCGTCGGCAGTCTTCTTGTCCTCAGCCTTTTCTTCCTGCTTAGTCTCTTTCTCGCCTTGCTTTGCTTCGGCTTCCTTATTGTTGTTGTTTGTTTGTTTTAAATCTTTTTCTTGTTCCTGTGCCATAATGTCATATTTTGTTTAAAAGAGATATGAACAAATAGCGTGCCAAAACAATGGTCGATGTCCCCACTCTTAGAGAGCAGGATACATCTTGGCCTTTTGTTCCTTGATCTGATCGTCGTGGATGTATTCGTCGTAGGGCATCAGCTTGTCGATGGTGCCGCTTGGCGTGAGTTCGATGATTCGGTTGGCGACGGTCTCGATAAACTCGTGGTCGTGGCTGGAGAAGAGCACGTTGCCCTTGAAGGTGATGAGGTTGTTGTTGAAAGCCTGAATGCTCTCCAAGTCCAGATGGTTGGTAGGCGTGTCGAGAATCAGACAGTTGGCATTCTGCAGCTGCATGCGTGCAATCATACAGCGCATCTTCTCACCACCGGAGAGCACGTTGACCTTCTTCTCAACCTCTTCCTGACGGAAAAGCATACGGCCGAGGTAAGACTTCATCTGCACTTCGTTGCCGGGTCCGAACTGCGACAGCCATTCAACAAGGTTCATATCGCTCTTGAAGAATTCGGTGTTGTCCAGTGGCAGATAGGCCGTAGTGATGGTTACGCCCCACTTGTAGGTTCCAGCATCTGGCTGACGGTTGCCGTTGATAATCTCGAAGAGGGCGGTCATGGCCTTGGGGTTGTGGCTGAGGAATACGATCTTCTGTCCCTTCTCTACGGTGAAGTTCACGTTGTCGAAGAGCACTGTGCCATCTGTGTCGACAGCTTTCAGTCCTTCCACCTGGAGAATCTGGTTGCCTGGCTCGCGGTCCATCTGGAAGATGATGCCAGGATATTTGCGGCTTGAGGGACGAATCTCTTCAATGTTGAGCTTCTCCAGCATCTTCTTGCGGCTGGTAGTCTGACGGCTCTTTGCCACATTGGCCGAGAAACGACGGATGAATTCTTCCAACTGCTTCTTTTTCTCCTCAGCCTTGAGGCGCTGGTTCTGAGCCTGACGCAGGGCCAGCTGTGAGCTTTCGTACCAGAAACTGTAGTTGCCGGCAAAGACAGTGATCTTGCCGAAGTCGATATCGATGGTCTGCGTGGAGACTGCGTCGAGGAAGTGACGGTCGTGGCTCACCACGAGCACGGTCTGATTCTCGTCGATATCGCCCAGATAATCCTCAAGCCATTCCACGGTGTCGAGGTCCAAGTCGTTGGTAGGCTCATCGAGGAGCAGATTGTCGGGCTTGCCGAAGAGGGCTTTTGCCAGCATGACGCGCACCTTCTCATTGTTGCTCAGCTGCGACATCATCTTTTGATGCTGCTCCTCTTTCACACCCAGATTTTGCAGAAGCTGTGCGGCGTCCGACTCTGCCTCGTATCCGTTCATTTCGGCAAATTTCAGTTCCAGCTCAGCAGCCCGATTGCCGTCCTCCTCAGTCATGTCGGGCTTTGAATAGAGTTCCTCGCGCTCTTTCATGTTCTTCCAGAGCTTTTCGTGGCCCATGAGAACCGTGTCGAGCACACTATAGTTGTCGTATTTAAAGTGGTCCTGCTCCAATACGGACAGGCGCTCGCCCGGCCCCAGCTCAACAGAACCTTTGTTGGGCTCCAAATCGCCGCTGATGGCTCTGAGAAGTGTGGATTTACCAGCACCGTTGGCACCGATGACGCCATAGATGTTGCCTCGAGTGAACTTGATGTTCACGTCTTTATACAAAACTCGTTTTCCGAATTGAATCGCAAGATTCGTTAATGTAATCATCTGTCTTTCTGATATAAAAATATGTAATCGACTGCAAAGGTACAAATAAAAATTGAGATAATCGCATTTTCAAAGTCTTGTAGCGTGGCAAAAACGGAATTATCAGTGATTTGCGGTCTTTTCTACCTGTAAGATAAAGGAGTGGAGTTTGGTCTGTAAATGAGTGCCGACAGTTAAAGATGTCCGTGAAAAAACAAATTAAGCTATGTCACAGGCTCTATCAAGTGTCTGCAGATCTGCTGACGGTCGTGGGCAGATCTGCTGACGGCCGTGAGCAGATTTGCTGATGGCCGTCGGCAGATTTGCTGATGGCCGTCAGCAAATAGCAGATATTCGTGAGTTGATTTGCCGATAGTAGTGGGACGATTTGCCTATAAATGAAAGCCGTTTTGCCGATGGTTGAGAGTCGATTTGCCCATGAATGGAAGTCGATTTAGCCCTGTTTCCTGCCATAGAGTTCTAGAGCAGGACGAATAATTGCAATCAGAGAGTGTTGGCTCTGATACCTCGTAATCCTTTCTTTTGTACGAGAAAATATGCTATGAATGCGAATAACTTGAGGCTGAAACTATAAGCTGTCAGGAATGACCAGGTCTTTATAGATGTCGCTGAGGTCAATATCGTGGACGGCGGGCTGCGAGATAGTGTCTTTCACCATCTTTTCCGTGGGCGTTGTCGGAGGCGTATTTTCTGCTATTGTGGCTTGTTGGGGCAGGATGATCTCTTTCATTGGTGGCATTTCCGGCAATCTGTTAAGTATCATTTTGGGACCGTTCATCGTCATCCACAGTGAGTCGAAGCGCAACCAGTCTTCTTTGGATGGCGGCACCAGTGGGTTTAAGCCGTTGATCATGTGCTGTAGTTGTGTGATGCGGGCTGTTTCCATTGGCAGCATTTTCTTGAAGCCAGACAGAGCCTTCTTGAAATAGTCGCTTGCTTCTTGCCATTGATCCTGAAACAGATAGCTGAAGCCTAACTTGTAGAGGGTTGCTGGCTCCTCATCCTTGAAACACACTTTCAGCATCTTCTCATAGAGAGGAATTGCTTTCTCGTATTGTTGTAAATAGAAATGACTCTCGGCATCGGCAAAATAATAGACAGCCCTCTCGTGGGGCGAGTATACGTCCATCTTTTCCATCACCGAGTCCAAATAGGCAGTGGCCTTGTCGTAATTCCATGCGTAATAATAGCAAACGCCCATGTAGGCAAGGAATCGCGGATTGAGCTGATAGTGCTTGTCAAGATCCTCGAACATCAGTAGTGCCTCATGATACTTGTGGCTTTGGAAGTAGTCCAAGGCCATGCCCAATTTCTCGGCATCCGTCTGAGCACTTCCTATAATCGGCGTCAGCAGGAATGAGACAAGGATGATGAAATATCTAAGCATAGCATGAGTTTCTTTATATAAGGCCGTTCCCAATCGGCTATGTGGCGCTTCTCTGTGCCAAAACTCAGCAAGTCGAGGTCCATATTGACGATGTTCTGGCTTCTGAGTTGCCTGGTATCACCGCAGAGCTCCTCTATCTTTTTCAATACGGCTTTGGTAGCTACTTCGTCGGTGGGCGTGTCGGCCACGGCAAGCATGTTGAGGTATCTGTCGGATACGAGGCCGATGGGGTCGGTCCAGATGGCTTCAGTGAACGACACACCATGAAAGGCCTCGCGCAGATACTTGCGAGCCATGTCGATGTGTGCTTGCTGATCGTGGTTGGAACCCACCGAGATGATAATCTTTGCCGATTTATTCATACGGGCAAAATTACTAATAATTATTAAAACACTTTATTGTTTTGTGTTTTTTTATGATTTTATCTAACTTTGTTAGCTAAAAGTAAATGTGATGAGAAAAAACATATTGTTGATAGCCCTTTTGTTGATGGCTGTTGCTGCCCATGCGCAGCTTCGGCCCAATATGGCCTATCAGACCTACATCAATCAGTATAAGGACCTGGCCATCGAGCAGATGAAGCGTTATCACATTCCTGCCAGCATAACGATGGCACAGGGGTTGCTTGAGAGCCGTGCCGGACTGAGCGATCTAGCCCGCCGGTCGAATAATCATTTTGGTATCAAGTGTCACGGCTGGACGGGAGCTACGGCCTATGCCGACGATGATGCAACCCAGGAATGCTTCCGGGCCTATTCTACAGTTTTTGACAGCTATGAGGATCACAGCCGGTTTTTGAGCCAGCAGCCTCGTTATCGTTCGCTCTTCAATCTCTCGATAACGGATTATAAAGGATGGGCGCGCGGTCTGAAGGCTTGTGGCTATGCCACGAGTCCCCATTATGCCGACAACCTTATCATTATCATTGAACTTTACGATCTGAGCCGACTTGACAGGGCCAAAGATTTCAATCGCTTTATCGTAGACCATTCCTCCAAGGTGAAAACGCAAGAGGGGGTGCTGCATCCCATCACGATATACAACAAGAACTACTATATCATTGCTCGCGAGGGCGACACTTGGAAATCCATAGGTCAGGAAATCGGCATTTCATGGCGCAAGATTGCTAAGTACAATGAGCGGGACAAGAAGGACAAGATCTTTCCAGGTGAACGAATCTATCTGAAGAAGAAACGCTCAAAGGCCGAAAAACGCTTTAAGAAGTATTATCATACCGTCAAACCAGGCGAAAGTATGTACAGCATTGCACAGCTCTATGGCATTAAACTGAAGAATTTGTATTCCATCAACAGCCTGTCTCCCGACTATCAAATTTATGTTGGCGCCCGGTTGAAGGTTTATTGATGCCTTCTTGCACTGACAACGAAGCTCGTTCTCATTATCAGTATGGGCTTCTGGGCAGAGAAAATAAAAGAAGCGCCGGGAAGACCAAACTTCCCGGCGCTTCATGTTATAGAGTGGAATGATTGTCAAAAATAAATGTAGATCACAAACAACAGAATTATTGCAGCGATGACCGAAAGAATGTAGAACAAAGCCTTGGAGAGGAGCTTTAGATTTTTCTTTCTCCTCCTGGACAACTCAAAGTCGCTGGGCTCCTTGTGATGGTGATGGTGAGATTCGCTATGATGCGAATGATGATCATGATGAACATGATGTTCTTCATGATGGACATGATGCTTATGATGTTCTGAATGTTCAGTTGACTCTGTATTGCCCGTCGAATGGTGGGGTGAGCAAGTCTCGCTTTCAGCGTGCTCTCCGGCTGCAGATGCATCTTGCTCCCTGGGTTCTTGGTCGGCTTGGGTGTCTGTTGATACCAACACGTCGGCTGTATTCTCTGCTCCTTCAGCCATAGACCGTACGTCAGACTCTTTCGGCGTAGCTGAACTATTGTTGGTTTCTTTCATCGATATTTAAGTTTGTTGTTCATTGATCAGAAGCGGAAATCCAATTCCACGTCAATCATGTTGTAGTTCTCCTTCTGCAGGCTGCGGTCGATAATATGGGCGTATTCTGCGTTCAGCTGGATATTCTTAGAAAAGAGATAGTTGAAGCCAGCCTCGTAGGCATTGCGTGCCTTTGCACCGCTGCCATTGGGCGTATAGTAGTCGTAGCGGGCCTTGGCATAGAGCTTCTTCTTTACAACCGGAGCAATCACCAATGCATAGACACCTTCGGCCTTGTCGCCATTGGATGAGAGGTTGCAGTCTTTGGCGTCAGACTCCTTCTGGTAGGTTGTCTTGAATGCATAACCGGTAGAGTGGATGTACTCTGAACGGAGTGTCCAGTCGTTGGCCTTATACTCAGCTGAAACAGCATATCTGCGCTGCTGCAAAGATCGTGTGCCGGAGTGGTCGACAGTATTGCCATTGGCGTCTACCGTTTGCCAAGTGCCTTTGCGGGCATAGGAACCGGTCCAGCCAAACCATCCGAGGCGCATGCCTTTGACGGGCATGAACCATACGCCGCCGATAACGTCTTTCTGCTGGTCTACATCCTTGACGTTGATGCCCTGACCGTTGTAGACGCCCACCTGATAATGGAAGAGGTAGCGGTTATTGGCGTTCTTGAACAGATCACCCTGCAACTGGATACCAATATCACGGCCATTGCTGGCGTGGCTGCCATTGCGGTCGTTGAATCCAGCAAGCTTCAGTACGTTCTGTCCGTAAGCCATGAATCCTTGATCGATGGGGTTCATGGGGTTTTCAAAAGTGAAAGCGCGCTTGAACTGTCCCACCTTGATGTAGGCGAATTTGTATTTTTGCCATTCAACAAACAAGTCCACCACGCGGGGCGAATTGCCCAGTGTGGATGTGTTGCCGTTGAACTGGATCTGTGTCTTCCAATAGAAATCCTGGGCGATGCGGCCTTCCAACGACATACGAAGCATGCGCAAGTTGAAAGAGTTGGACTTGCTGTTGGCTTGGGATGAATACTGATACTGCGTCAAGGCATAGCCCGACAACTTGAAGTTGTTGAACCACTGCTTGCCCTCCTGAGCATTTCCTGTCAACACGAGGGCCGACAAGGCTATGGCGCAAAACATTCTTTTCTTTATATCCATATCTTGTTATTTTTTATTATTAAATTCTAGATTCGTCAGGGGCTCGTGCCAAACTGCTTTCTTGATGCTGCTGAAAGAGTACCGGGCAGTAGTGGCTCAAAATACGTATTACAATGTGCAAAAGTAACGATTATCATTGAATTAAACAAATTTAAAATATGTTTTTTCTTCTTTAGTAGTGAAAATCCAAATCGATAAAATTTATCCTGGTGAAGTCGCTGTCAAAATGTGTTACCAACATTTCTAATCCTTTGAGTCTTTGATGGTTTGCCTCAACGTTGCAAAACTGTGGCGTGAGATTGGTGAAACATTTTCCAAATATGCTGCTGAGATAAGGGGAAGTCTAACAAAAAAAGCGTGCTACAATCGTCAGTAGCACGCTTTGAGTAGTCGATAGGGGAATCGAACCCCTATGCCAAGATTGAGAATCTTGTATCCTAACCATTAGATGAATCGACCATCTTTTGGAATCAGCCCTCAGCGGAAGCTGGGGGATTCGAACCCCCGGTACGCTAATCGCGTACGGCAGTTTAGCAAACTGCTGGTTTCAGCCACTCACCCAAACTTCCTTACCGAAGAGGTTTTTTCTGAATCACATCTCATTGCTGAAATGCGAGTGCAAAGGTAGACATTATTTTTTATACCTCCAAATTTTTGAAGAACTTTTTTTGAAAAAAGTTGCTTTGTTTATCTTGTTAAGCTGGAATATGCACTTTTCTTTAGTCTTCTTCTTGAGGTGGGACATCGGGAAACTAGCTTGCTCTCTTTGTTCTCTTCCAGATTATTCTTATCTTTGCAAGTGAGAAATTCTTTTCTTCGCAAATTTATAAAGATGTCACAATCTCCGGATAAGCAGCAGTTTGTTTCTGACGTTTATAATATAGTAGGGCAAATACCTAGCGGCAAAGTGCTCACTTATGGCGCTATCGCCCGTCTTGCCGGCTGGCCCCAACATTCAAGAATGGTTGGTTGGGCCTTGAAGAACGTCGGCTCGCGCCAAGACGTCCCCTGTCATCGTGTCGTGAACAGCCAAGGACGCACCGCACCTATGTGGAAGGAACAAGCTGAGATGTTGCGACGTGAGGGCGTCGTATTCAAGAGAAGTTCTCGTGGAGATGTCGTTGACTTGAACGCATCGCTTTGGCATCCTGAGGAGGACGACTACTGTCCGCGGAAGAAAAGATAGTAGATGACGACAAGAGCGGCAATCAACACAAGGGTGAGAACGCTCTTGATCATACAGCTTGCCACTTTTTTGAAGATAAACACTCCGATGATGATGGCAATCAGAACGTATACATAATAGGTGAAATCCATAAACTAAATTTTGAAGTTATTTTAAAACGTGGAGGAATGACGCGGGAATAGGTGTCTCAAACTCCATGGGCTGATGGGTCACTGGATGATAGAAGCAGAGCACGTAGGCATGAAGACATAACCGTCCGCAAGGATCATCGCCATTTCCATATTTTATGTCGCCACATACGGGATGGCCCATGTCGGCACTATGGACGCGAATCTGGTTTTTGCGGCCTGTCTCCAACTTGAACTCTACCAGGCTGTGGTCAACAGAACGGCGGAGGACATGGTAATGAGTGACCGCATGCTTTCCGCCATTGTCTGTAGGACTTGAGTAGGTAATATAAGCGCGGTTGTCTTTCAGCCAATTGGCGATTGTGCCTTCGTCGTTTTCCACCTCACCGCTCAATACGGCTACGTAGCGACGGTCGTATACAATATGGTGCCAGTCCGATTCCAAAGTCAACTCAGTCTGTTTGTCCTTGGCGTAGATCATCAGTCCGCTCGTGTCACGGTCGAGACGATGAACCACATGCGCTGTGCAGTGTTGGCGCGACTGGCGGAAGTATTCGTCCAAGACGGCTTTCACGTTGAGCGACTTGTGTCCGGCCTCCATAGAGAGAATGCCAATGTTCTTTTCTATCACAACGATATATTTGTCCTCATAGACAAGGCGGAGATATCGGCTCCGAAAGCCTTCGTTCTGCTTAGACTTGCTCACCGCTACCCGGTCGCCAACTTGCAACGGCCAGTTGAACTGCGTTCTGATCTTGCCGTTCACCTTGATGCCGTGACCATGCAGAGTGGCTTTTATCTTGTTGCGGCTCTCACCTTTCAGATTCTGCAGGAGCCATTCCAACAAGGGTTGAGCTGTCTCTACTTTGAAGGTTGAATAATTATTCTTTTGTTGATAGTTTACTTGTTTCATGCTGACAAAGGTAGTATTTAATCATTTAACAGGAATGAATCGAGTGTTAAAAATTGCTAGCCTTGCACCGTTTTCTTTCTTTTCCTATGCTTTTGGGAATAATGGAATGCCCTTCAATTCAAAATATTAGGGTAGGGACGTAGATTCTTTTTGTACAAAAAAAGCAGGAAGGCGCAACCAAGCTGCGCTTTCCTGCTTTTTCTCTCGTGTGGATCTTGTTTATTTCAGATACGTTTCGAACCACTGGGCGATTTGTCGCATCAAATGATTGCGCGTGTTTCCGCCAAAGATGCTGTGGTTGCGGTTCGTATAATAGTTCTCTTTGAAGTCCTTGTCGGCTTGCACCAGAGCCTCGGCATACTCAAAGGTGTTCTGGGGATGTACATTGTCGTCGGCCGTACCGTGGCAGATGAGCAACGCTCCGCTGAGTTTTTGGGCGCGTGCAATGGGATTATCGTTGTAGCCATCCGCATTCTCCTTGGGAGTGCGCATGTAGCGTTCGGTGTAGATGGTGTCGTAGTAGCGCCAGTTGGTTGGCGGGGCAACGGCGACACCTGCTTTGAATACGTTTCGGCCCTCGCTCATGCTCATCAGCGTGTTGAAGCCACCAAAGCTCCAACCCCAAATGCCGATATTGTCTTTGTCCACATAGGGCAGAGAGCCCAGATACAATGCTGTCTCAACTTGGTCTTTCGACTCCTTGTCGCCCATCGTCAGGTAGATGGTCTTTTCAAAGTCGGCGCCTCTTGCACCAGTTCCGCGTCCATCAACGCAGGCAACGATGAAGCCTTGCTGAGCCAGATACATGTCAAATGCTCCGCCGTTGCCTAATGAGCCGATTCTCCAGGAGTTGACAACTTCCTGACTGCCGGGACCACTGTATTGGAACATGATGACGGGATACTTCTTCGTCGGGTCGAAGTTGGCGGGCTTCACCATCCATCCGTCCAGTTTAACTCCTTCCGATGTGGTGAAAGAGAACATCTCTTTCTTTGTGAATCCGTATTGCTGGATCTTGGCCTTCAGCTTACTGTTGTCCAGGCGTGTGGAGAGCGTCTTCCCCTGGCGGTTGCAAACCGTATAGACGTATGGCGTGTTGGCGTCACTCCAGGTGTTGACAAAATATTGGTAGTCACCGGAGAAAATGGCGTTGTTCCATCCCTCCTTGTTGGTCAGTCGTTCGGTTTGACCGTTCTTGTGGGTTACCATGACTTGTCTGTCGTGGGGATTGAGCGGTGCGGCTTGGTAGAACACGTCACCGTTATGCTCGTCATAACCATAGACTTGCAGGATGTCGTAATTGCCGTTGCCAATCTTGCGCTGCAGCTGTCCGCCCATACTATATATATATAGGTGCATGTAGCCGTCGCGGTCGGAAGGCAGAAGAATATGTTCCTTACCTATGATAATTGCATCCATAGCATCTTCCTGCACATAGTCTTTTGCCGATTCCCTGATGATCAGGTGGCTGATTGTTGAGCGCGGGTTGACGCTGTACAGGTTCAGCTCGTCCTGGTGGCGGTTCATCGTATAGACGATGATGCTATTGGGATCAGTGGTGGTCTTGATGCGGGGGATGTAGCCGTCGGCATTGAGGGGAACATCAAGCTGACGCGTCTTGCGGCTTTTGATGTCGTAGCTCCAGACGCTCACCTTCGAGTTGTCCTCTCCGGCTTTCGGGTATTTGTAGCTGTATTCTCCAGGATAAACGCTGTATTCCTCCTTTGCGGGCGATTCTCCCTTGAAAAGCTGAAGACTATAGGTCTTTACCATGCTCTCGTCGTACTTTATCCAGCAGAGCATGGTGCCGTCGGCATTGAAAGTAAGCGCTCTGTTGAATCCAAACTCTTCCTCGTTGACCCAGTCGGGCAGACCGTTGATGATGGAGTTAAACTTGCCATCGGTCGTCACCTGGGAGACGGCGTTGTCGTAGAGCAGTTTTACCAGGTAGATGTTGTTGTCGCGGACGAAGGCAATCTGCTGTCCGTCGGGACTCCATGTGGGAATCTGTTCTGAGCCTTCGTCAGAGAGTTTTTCCAACTTGCGGCTCTTGATGGTGTAGATGTAGAAGTCGGCCTTATAGCTGCGACGATAGATGGGGCGCTTATTGGTGCAAATAAGCATTCTGCTGCCATCGGGCGACATGCTGTAGTCGCTGAATGAGGAAATCTTCTCGCCCTGCGTGTTGTTTACGTCGAAGAGCACTCCCGTCTCTTCTCCCGTCTTGAATGAGCAGCGAACAATCTGTTTTCCGCCTTTCTTGATTTGTGCGTATTGGTCGGTGCCTTGGAGTGGATTTATACCCGAGATGACCTCGGAGTTGAATTCACCGTCGGCAATCTGCTTCAGTGTTATCTTTTCCTGGGCACTTGCCGATGTCACAGCCATGAATAACGCTGCACACATTACTGCCATTTTTATCATTGTATTGGATTTTATAGTTGTTTTGGGCAAAATTACAAAAAGTTTCCCTATTTTTGCCTAAAAAAGGATCAATAAATGAATTTATATAATGATTATTCTTCGTGGGTGGAGAAGACTTTCGGTTATAGGGTACAGAAAATAGCCGTCGATGCTGGATTCTCTTGTCCTAACCGTGACGGAACAAAGTCGTTTGGAGGATGCATCTTCTGTGATAACAAGTCGTTTAACCCGCCGTATTGTTCGGCTGAAAAATCTGTCAGACAGCAGTTGGACGAGGGCAAACGCTTCTTTGCTCATAAGGGAAACACCCAGCATTACCTGGCTTATTTTCAAGCTTTTAGTAATACTTACGCCCCGTTGCCCCGGTTGAGAGAGCTATACGAGGAGGCCTTGTCTGCGGATGGAGTAGTGGGATTGGTGATAGCAACCCGGCCGGATTGCGTGGATGATGAGAAACTTGATTATCTCCAAGAACTTCAAAAACGGACGTACGTGGAGATAGAATATGGCGTGGAGTCGGTCAACGATGATATTTTGAGAACGATCAACCGTCAACATGACTTTGCCTGTTCACGCGGTGCAATCTCTGCTACCCATCGGCGTGGGATTGTCACTGGCGTACATGTCATCTTGGGATTGCCGGGGCAGGACTACGGTGAGATGATGGAAGAGGCGAAAGTGGTGTCTTCACTTAACATAGACATCCTAAAGATTCATCAGTTGCAAGTGATTCGAAATACGAGACTTGCGAGAATGTTCGAGCAGGAACCTTTCCGCGTGTTCGTATTAGAAGAATACATCTGTTTACTGGCCGAATATCTTCGACGCATCCGACAGGGAATAGTGATAGAACGGCTGGTAAGTACGAGTCCGGGAAATCAGCTGATAGCTCCCCGATGGGGATTAAAAGCGAACGAGATTGCCCAACGCCTGCAAAAATATATGCGCGAAAAAGGATTCTGCCAGGGTGACCTGACTACTTGAATTGGGAGTAATCGGTGGTATTCATCAACTGGTCGACAGTGACGTCCTTGTGATGCTTCATGTAATGATTTACCATGGAGACGTATTTTGATTTGAACATCGGGTGGGGTAGAACCTGATTCACGGTCCACATCACCTTGGCAATGTGCAAATCTCGGTTCAATTGCGACTGCTGATCATGATCTTTCATGGGGTAAAGGCTCAGCAGATAAAACGTCAGACAGTCTGGGACGATGTATTTCCGCTCCATCGACTCACGTTGCTGCTCTGAGTAGAAACGCTGATACACAGGATAGTCCTTACCCAAATACTTGTCGAGCGATATGCCAATAAGTTTGTCGCCGACGATGATGCTTTGGTCCAGGGCGCCAATTTGGGTATAGATTACAGGATACTGAATATTCGGCAGCAACTTCTTCAACTTGATGAAGGAGGCTGTCAGCATGTCGTTCAGGTCGTCCATGTTGGCATATTGGGCCTCTGCGTCAGAAATGATGTTTTGCAGCGTAGAGTCTTGGAAGAAGCTGAGGAACTTGTTGTTGATATGCGAATCGGTCACGGCGCCCAACTGCAATACGTCTTCAACCAGTGTGCGGGTCTCAACGGGATAGGTAGTATTCATCTGTTGCAGGGCTGAGAAGTCGCCCGTTGCAAGATAACGACTCTCCAGGCGATCGTACCGCTGAATCTCGATGCGGTCAGGATCGTCTTCTTCGCCCGTAATTTTGAATTTCCAGTCGCATGAGTCTAGAAAGGAAATAACGAGCAGACAGAGAATTATGGAATATAGTCTTTTCAAAGCAATGTCTTTTTTCGAAACAATGCAAAAATACTAAAAAATAATTTAATTACCAAGCTTTTGGCTAAAAAAAACTTAAAAAGCTGTGCTGATAAGTGAAATTAACTTATTTAATAAGAATAGTTGCACATATTTGACCAAGTGAGCACGAATTTTTCGTCCACCAAAAACTTAATCGGCAGCTTTTCGCCATTTCTAAAGTTGGTGGCCATTATGAGGTCTTCGCTGCTTTTTTCTACTTTCATCTCCGAATACTTCAGGTCTTGCTCCGAATAATATTTGTAGCAAGTCTCCTTAGCGCTCCAGGCGAGAAGCTTGTCGGTGAGCGCAGGCGCAGTCTCGTCTGACCGCATGAAATATGAAGTGATGCGCTCCACACGGTCGCTCATCCATTCGATGTCTACGCCCAAACGCAGGTTGGCCAGCCGGCTGTAGAGCATCACGCAGTAATTGCGTGTGTGACTGATGCTGAGAGAAGCATTTTCAACGCAGGGCTTGCCATTCGCATCGTGCTTGATCATGGGATGCCGGTCACCAGTGAGGGCTTCGAGCAAGGCGCAGGCGCAGAGCCGCTCTTGTCTTCTGGTTGTGCTACCGACGCTACTAACGACGTCAGCCATGTAAGGATAGCGCTGCAAGAGCTCTTGATCACTCTCCGTCATGTGCCAAAGCGCCAACTGGGTTTCGTTGCCCACCTTTTCAATCCTCATCAGTGGCATTCTTCTTGGCTTTTTCGTGTACGGTGACCTTGATGCGGCTGATTCTTCTTTCCTCGATTTTTACCACTTCGAAGGTGTAGTTCTTGTATTCTATCTTCTCATGGATGCTGGGGAAGTCGCCCTTAATCTCGAGCAGCAGTCCGGCCAAGGTGTCGGCATCGCCCTCTACATCTTCAAACTCGTCGTCGTCGATGTTGAGAATACGGGAGAAATCGCTCAAGAGGGTCTTGCCTTCAAAGACGTAGGTGTTGTAATTCAACTTCGTGTAGGTCCGCTCTTCCTCGTCGTATTCGTCGTTGATCTCTCCGACGATTTCTTCCAGAATATCTTCCATGGTGACGATTCCGCTCGTTCCTCCAAACTCGTCTACAACAATGGCGATATGCACTTTGTTGTCTTGGAACTCTCGCAACAAGTCGTCGATTTTCTTGGTTTCAGGAACAAAATATGGCGGGCGTATCAAACTTTGCCAGCGGAAATTTCCTGGTTTCTGCAAGTAGGGCAGGAGATCCTTGATATAGAGTACGCCTCGGATATTATCCTCGTTGTCCTGATAGACGGGGATTCGGCTGTAGTTGTTCTCCACGATGCTTTTTAGCACATCGGCGTATGAGCTCTTGATGTTGATATCAACGATATCGTGACGGCTGGTCATGATTTCTTTTGCTGTCTCGTCGCCAAATCGGATGATGCCCTTAAGCATGCTTTGCTCGTCTTTTATCTCATCTTTATCTGTGAGTTCCAAAGCCTGCTCCAAGTCGTCAACGCTGAGCTGTCTGTTTTCTTTAGGCATGGCTTTCTCTGCCAATACTCCACTGCGCATGAGTATCGATTCCAATGGCCAAAAAAGTCGCCGAAGAATCATTACCCCATGAACGGCCCTGCGGCAAAAGCGCAGAGGGTTCTGCCGGCTGTAGATCTTGGGCATGATTTCTCCAAAGAGCAACAGAAGGAAGGTAAGGATGACCGTGATGCAGAGAAACTGCAACCATTCTTGCTTGAAGGTGATGAGTTGAGCAAAGATGTAATTGCATAGCATGATAATCATCACGTTCACAAAGTTGTTGGCTATCAATATGGTAGCCAGCGTTCGCTCATTGTCTTCTCTCAGCTGCTGAATCTTTGCATCAGCTTCTCTCTTTTCGGGTTCAAGTTTGCTGACATCGTCGGGCGTGAGGCTGAAGAATGCAATCTCAGAACCACTGGCGAAACCAGATAGAAACAAAAGGGCCACAGCCAAAGCTGCGGCTATTATCACAGAAGCCGTGATAGGATGAAATTCTACCAAGGCTTCTAAGGATGTATTCAAAAGTATTTCTGTCATATAAATTTAGAAAGGCAGTCCGTTCTCTTTTTTCGGCGCAGAGGGATTCGCTGTCGAATTGCTTTGCTGTGCCGAAGGAGTGGAAGCAGGCTGTTGAGTGGACTTTGGCGAGAGCATCTCCATGGCATTCACAAGAATCTCTGTGACGTTTCGACGCTGGCCCATCTTGTCGTTGTAAACCGAATAGCGTATTTTGCCTTCCACGTAGAGCTTGTCTCCTTTGTGGACATAGTGTTCAACCGTTTTAGCCATGGCACCGAAAAACAAAAGCGTGTGCCATTCTGTTCGGGGAGGCACTTCTGTACCGTTGGGGAGTTTGTAACCACGCTCTGTAGTGGCAAGTCTTACTTCTGCACGCGCTTGGTCGGCACCGTAATAATGAACATCCGGCTCCTGACCTACGTTGCCAATCAGCATTACTTTATTCATATCTTATGTACAAAGTGTTACAGAAACCTTATTTCCAAAGACCGAGGAACTTATATTTGAAGTTCTTTCCTTTTGCAGAGGGGAACTGGCTTCTGGGATCTACCAGACCGCGGAGGTGGTCAACGATGCGGTTGTAGCAGTCCTGGCCAGAGTTTGCCTTCACGCGTGCCACGAAATGCGTATCGCGATACTCGTGTTTGTTTGTGGCTGGAATCAGCACCACGCGTTTAAAGTCCAACTCGCCTTCATACCAGCCCGGCTTAAATTCTCCCAATCTGTTGGAAGCAGAGGCTGCGAGATCGCGGCGGTTCATTCCATCACCGGTAGGACGCAAGGCCTTCTTCTCTTTGAAGTCCTGCATGGTTTGGGCAGTGGTCTTTATGATAATAAAGTATATGCGGGGACGAACTTTGTATCGACGAGGAAAAAGCACGTCGCTTGCGGCGTATTCGCGAATTTCAGCTTCCAGTTCTGGGGTAATAGGAATTTCCTGGAGAGAACGAAGAAACTCAATGGCTTCATCCACATTGCTGACTAAAGTTTCTCTGTCAAAATATCTTATATATAAATTCATTGAACTTGTATTTTTCTTATCAATTAGGTTGGGGAAGAAAAAGAGCGGCAAACGGGACTCGGACCCGCGACCTCGACCTTGGCAAGGTCGCGCTCTACCAACTGAGCTATTGCCGCAAAAGAAAAAGTGACGAGGAGGAGACTCGAACTCCCACGAAAATAATATTCACTACCCCCTCAAAGTAGCGCGTCTACCAATTCCGCCACCTCGCCAGTTTGTGACATTCTGAATATTAGCTAGTGCCCAGAACAGGACTCGAACCTGCACGTCGTGAAACACACGCACCTGAAACGTGCGCGTCTACCAATTCCGCCACCTGGGCGAATTCAGAATATCCAGAATGTCAATGAGCGGCAAACGGGACTCGGACCCGCGACCTCGACCTTGGCAAGGTCGCGCTCTACCAACTGAGCTATTGCCGCAACCCCTTAACTGAAGTGTTAAGTGCATTTCTCTAAATGCGAGTGCAAAGGTAGCCTTATTTTTTCAAACTGCCAAAACTTTGCTCGCTTTTTTTTCGAAAATATTAAAAAAAACATCTTTGCTTTATTTACACCTTATTATAATATATAACGGGCTTGGTTTCAAGTGTTGCTATATGGGCGTAGCGGCAAGTCCGAACTTTGTAGTACCAGTCTCGAACGCAGGGATAATAGGGAGCATACGGCCTCCTTCCATTCTCAATATGTACATTTTATTTTCGTGAGTTGATGAATGCTGACAGCTGTCAGCAGTTCTGCTCTCAGCTGTCAGCAGTTCTGCTCTCAGCTGTCAGCAGTTCTGCTCTCAGCTGTCAGCAAACTCAAATTCTCGCGTTTCAAGACTCCAGATTTCGTTTTTTAGTTCGCCACTTGCTCGGTTGGTGCTGCATGATATACCTACCACCCGTCAATTCCTTGCTTGTCTCTCTAAAATGTGCTGTTCTTCCGATCCCGTGAAAGACATACGAGCATCCTTGCGGAAGGATAAAAGTCAATCTGTGAGTTGCTTACAATCTGTGAATATCCACAAACATGAGGTGTCATCTGATAGCAGATTAGTAAGTATTCAGTCTAAACCGATAGCTTATTGATATGCCGATCAATAAGTAGTTGGAGATTACCTATGTTATTCATATAAGAAGTAAAACGTTCTATTTTACCACTTTTTTGCCTTATTGGTATTTCCATAGGTCAAGATTTGCTGATGAAAAGTTAATTTTTATATATTATATTTGGAAGTTACAAAAATTTTTCATTACTTTGCAGCCTGAAAGCAGTAAGTAGTATTTCAAGTTGATTACATTTAGTAATAATAAACTATAAATTAAGAGAAAAATGAAAAAGTTAGTTCTATTTGCAGCTGCCGCTATGATGGCAGTTTCTGTGAACGCTCAGACGGTTACAGAGAGCAAGACTTTCGACAACTTCTACATTGGTATCAATGGCGGTGTTGCTTCTAAGACAACAGGTGTCAATGGTTGGGCCAACAACCTGAACCCCAATGCAGGATTGCGTATCGGTCGTTACTTTACGCCTGTCTTCGGTCTTGCCATCGAAGGCAACGCTTATTTCTCAAATAAGCCTTTTAAGTCTTCAGGTACGGCTGTTCGCTATTTGAACACTCAGTTGCTGGGAACTGTTAACTTGAGCAATTGGTTTGGTGGCTACAAGGGTACACCGCGCTTGTTCGAGGTTACTGCTCTCTATGGTTTGGGCTGGGGTCATAGCTTCTGCAATGCAAGCAAGGGCATTCGTCAGAATCGTATGACATCTAAGGCTGCTTTGGACTTCGCTTGGAATCTTGGTGCTGACAAGGCATGGCAGATCTATATCGAGCCTTCTATCTCCTGGGCATTCAACAACCATCGTGGTGGTGCAGAGTTGGACGCTACAGACGATCAGCCCGAGTACAACATCAACTTCAGCCAGGTTCAGCTGAACGCAGGTGTTATCTACAAGTTCAAGAACTCTAACGGTACTCACAACTTCACAATCGCTCAGCTTCGCGACCAGGCCGAGATCGATGGTCTGAATGCTCAGATCAACAGTCTGCGTAGCGACCTGAATGGTAAGGATGCTGAACTCGCTGCCAAGGATCGTCAGATTGCTGATTTGCAGAAGGCCCTCGACGAGTGCAACGCTAAGCCTAAGTATGTGAAGCCCGCTACAGCTACCAACCTGCAGCCGACCGTTCTCTTCCGTCAAGGCAAGAGCGTTATCGATCCTGCACAGTATGCTCCTATCGAGCTCATCGCTAACTACATGAAGAACAATCCTAGCGCAAAGGTTGAGATCAAGGGTTATGCTTCTCCTGAGGGTTCTGCAGAACTGAACCAGAAGCTCTCTGAGGCTCGTGCACAGGTTGTTAAGAACGCTCTGATCAAGAAGTACAAGATTGCTGCCAATCGTCTGAGCGCTAAGGGTTGCGGTGCTACCGACAAGCTCTTCGAGCAGGTTGAGTTCAACCGTGTTGCTACCTTCAACGACACTACAAAGTAATCCTTTAGAGGACTATTATTAAAATAAAAAGTTCCCGTCTTCAATTCTTAGAAGACGGGAACTTTTTTTTATGCCTTGTTGCGAGGCAGTTGCCATTCTATTGAGAGTTTTTGTGTGACATGAATAGAGGATGCTCAACTTTAGTAGCCAAAGGCATAAACGTAAGCAAGAGCAAGCGTAGTTGCTCTGTTGCCGAACAGGCGAGAGTGAGTTGCCGAATGCTCCTTTCTAAAGTCTTGTAGTGTTATTTTAGTAGATCTGGGCGAAGGCGTTTCGTTCTTTCCAGAGCCTGCTCCATTTCCCAATTTTTGATCTTTGCCTCGTTGCCAGACAGTAATATGTCGGGAACTTTCCAGCCCTTGTAGTCAGCCGGTCGGGTGTAGATGGGTGCTGAAAGTAATCCATCTTGGAAGCTGTCGCTCAAAGCACTTTGATCGTCACTGATAACCCCTGGAACGAGGCGGGTTACGCTGTCGGCGATTATGGCAGCAGCCAATTCACCACCTGTAAGTACATAGTCGCCTACGGATATCTCTTTTGTGATGAAATGGTCTCTCACGCGCTGGTCTACGCCCTTGTAATGGCCGCAAAGAATGATGATGTTCTGCTTAAGCGAGAGGTCGTTGGCCATCGACTGGTTGTATTGCTCTCCGTCAGGAGTGGTAAAAATTACTTCGTCATAGTCACGCTCGGCTTTAAGAGCAGAGATGCAGCGGTCTATGGGTTCACACTGCATCACCATTCCTGCAAATCCTCCGTATGGATAATCATCCACGCGACGCCATTTGTCGAGTGTATAGTCGCGCAGGTTGTGCAGATGAATTTCTACGAGTCCCTTCTTTTGCGCGCGGGCCAGAATGGATTCGTTGACAAAGCCCTCAATCATTTCGGGCAAAACGGTAATAATGTCAATTCTCATTATCTATTTGTATGGTTTGCAAAGTAAAATTGAATAATCATTTCTTGTTGTGCATGTGCTTGCATTTTCCACTGAACTCCGATAAGTCTACCCTTATTACGGCGGTGCGGGGAAGAGACTTGGCTGCATAATATAGGCCTCTCTCCATGAATTCGGAGGAATATTTTTCGAGCAAGATGTGGATGGCATTCTTGCGCTCCTCTTCGTCAGTGACAATCGTGGCCTTTCCCTTGAGGACAACACTTTCGTACTCCGTGGTAAACTTGTCTGGCAGCAGATTTACGTTGCCAATGACGCATAGCGACACATCGGAATGCAACGCGATGGCGCGGAGCTTCTTTCCCTCAGGGGCACAGTGTATATAAGCAGAGTCTCCAGAGAACACCGCATTCACGGGAATTCCGTAGGGTAGTCCGTCTTCATCAATCATGGAAAAGACAGCATATTCAGCATTCTCAATAATCTCGCGGGCTCTTTGCTCATCCATTACCCGGTCTTGACGACGTATTGTTTTAGTATTGTATATCATATTCATTATGTGAATCTTTCGATAAACTCATCTTCTGATATGATGGGGATGTTGAATTGGTGGGCCTTTTGGTTTTTCGTGCTGGTGGATTCAACGTCATTGTTTATCAAGTAGTTGGTGCTCTTGCTCACGCTGCCTGTCACCTTGCCGCCTTGCGACTCGATGTAAGCTTTCAGCTCATTTCTGTTCTTATAATGATGCACGTCACCCGTGACGACAAACGTCAGCCCCTTGCACTTGTCGCCTTTGGCTGCGAGGTCGGGCTGTGAGATGTTCAGCTCTTGCATCAATTTTACTACGGCGTTGTAGTTGCGGTCATCCTTCACCCAAGCCACGAACGACTTGCTCTTCTCTGGCCCAATGCCGTCGATGGTAGCGAAAACCTCCTCGTTGGCTGTGCTGCGGGCTGTAGAGAAAAGGTCTTCCAGTTTGTAGCTGGAAAGCAGCCGCGTGCAGACATCCATGCCGCAAAGCGGAATGTTGAGCGCGAAGAGAAAACGGCGCGCTTCTACCGTGCGGGCTTTCCTCACCGCAGCCAGAAGGTTGCTCACCGACTTGCTGCCGAAACCGTCCATGCTAGCCAGTTCTATGGCGTGTGTATCCAGATGGAACAGGTCGGCTGGCTCATTGACCCAACCTAAATTGATGAACTTCTGCAGCGTCTGCTCTGAGAGACCGTCGATGTTGATGGCCTCTTTCGATACGAGTCTGGCGAACTTTTTGAGCTGTTTAGCCGGACAAGCGTCGTTGGTGCAGTGGAGCGTCTTTGTGCCTGAAGCCTCACTTTCTCTCACCACTGTAGGCGCACCGCATACAGGACAGGTAGCTGGAGGGGCAAACAGGCCGTGGCTCTCCTCTACACGGATAACCTTGGGAATAATTTTGTTGGCCTTGATGATGTCGATGATGCTCCCCTTATCGCCAATGCCCAACCGCTCGCACTCGCTGATATTGCAGAGTGAGGCCCGCTTCACGGTTGTTCCTTCCAGTTCGACGGGTTGGAAGACTGCTACAGGCGATATGGTTGATGTGGCACACGACCATTCGATGTGGTCAAGAGTGGTTCGGGCGCTCTCATCTTGCCATTTGAAGGCATAGCCGGCACGCGTTGCATGGTGGCCTGTGACGGATCCCGTCTGTGCGTATGCTGTGTCGTCATAAGCAATCACGAGACCATCGACAGGGTAGGGGTTCTTGCGGCTCGTCACCTTTTCTGTCCATTTGTCGATGACCTTTTGTAGGTTTTCCTTCGTAGGAAGCTCAATAAATTCGTGGTCTACACAGTGAAGTCCGGCTTTCTCCAGCGTTGACATGCGCTCCCCCCAGGAACGGATGTCCTCGTCGATATGAACGAGCGTGAAAGGAATCCAATGGATGTGGCGCTGACGCACCTCATTGACATCCTTCAGCGTGAGAGAACCCGAGGCAAGGTTGCGTGGATTGGCATATTCCTCCTCGCTCTCCATATTGAAACGTTCGAAGTCGTCGTAGCTGATGACAGCCTCGCCACGAACTACGAGATGCCCCTTTATTGGGAGGCGTTGTGGAATGCCGTCGATAGCTGGGGCCAGATGGGTGATGTTGGTTCCTATGTGACCGTCGCCACGGGTGACCACTTTGGTGAGGCGGCCGTCGTCGTAGGTTACGACGAGTGTCAGACCGTCCAATTTCCAAGACAGCCAGATGGGACGGCCCTCTGCCCATTTCACCATGTCGTCGACCTTTTTGGTCTTGGCCAAGGAGAGGGCTGGAAACTCGTGAGGCTCTTTCTGTCCGGTGATGTTGTCGGCCGATACATTGTTGGTAGGTGAGTCGGGAAGCACGGTCCCTGTCTGTTCCTCCAACTTTTTGAGCTCATCGAAGCGCTCATCCCATTCATAGTTGGTCATCAGTTCGCCACGACCATTATAATATGCATCTGAAGCCTGGTTGAGCAGTTCAACCAGATGCTGCATTCTATTGAGTTGCTTGTCTTCCATAAAGCGTCTGTGTTTTCTTTTCTTTCGCAAAGGTAACAAATTAATTCATAATTCATAATTCATAATTCATAATTTCTGCAGCGGCGGTGTCAATTCATAATTCACAATTCACAATTCATAATTCACAATTCATAATTTCTACTTCAGCACCGATTTTTCATAATTCATAATTAATAATTTCCTCAGCTGATTTGCTTTTTTATTCATAATTCATGTTTTTTGTCCTTGTAACAAAATATCCTGTATTTTAATTTGAATTTTAAGAAAAAAACTTATATTTGCAACATAAACTAAGTCATCTACAAATTTGAAATCTATGAATACAACCATTACTACAATCCGGAAGTAGACTCCTATAAGGAGAACTTGTCCGTATGGACAGAGCCTCCAACCATACCGCAGTAGATGGGCGGCTCGCATGAGAATCTTGCCCGCTCTCAAGTGAACAGTTTTTTATCCCATCTTATTCCATAATCCTAAGAAAGGAGGAAGATATTGATTATGGCAGTACATCCAATAACTTAATTCTATTTAAGCATGAAGAAAATTATCATTCTTATTAAGCATGAAGAAAATTATCATTCTTATATCATTAGCTCTTTTCCATGTATCGGTGATGCTGGCTCAAGGATTTGTTATGAGCTTATCTAAAGTCTTGAATCATGATGCGACAGTTCTCGCATTCAACAGTTCTGAATCGGCACGTATAACCGGCATACTCGCAAGTGGCCGTGTATGCTTTACCTCGCTACGACGTTACGCACTGTCGCTGCTGCTCCTTCTTTTTGCAGTGGCGGTAAAAGGGCAGGAATGGCATGAGTTTCATGTGGAGACCCCTGGAACTCTGCAAGAGGTTATGGGTGAAGGTGCTGAGGAATTGACACATGTCAGAGTGACGGGGACGATCAACGACAAGGACATTAAGTATCTCCACTATCTGGCATGGTCTGTACCTCCAAAGTCTGTTGATATGGATGACGATACCTATCTGAAAATGGTTCTGCGGAAAGAAGACTCTTTTAGGGTGAAACTGCAGTATCTTGACCTGGAGGATGCCCGCATGGTGAATGACGCGTTGTCCGACGAGGCCTTTCACGGGAGCTACATTATAGGATACAAATTGCCCAAAACACTTAAAAAGATAGGAGATAATGCTTTTGAATGGAATGTGCTGCTCAAAGAATTGATTATACCTGAGAGCGTGGACTCTATTGGAATCCATTTGCTTCGTTATAGTATTGAAGTAGAAAAGGTGAGGCTTCCAGACAATCTTAAGGTACTCAACGAAGATATGTTTGCTGAATGCTGGGAGCTTAAGGATGTGAATATCCCTTCACAAGTAAAAGAGATATATGATGGTCTTTTTCACAACTGTCATAAGCTTCCTGCTTCTGCGGGTGTCCTGCCCGAGACTGTAGAAATACTTGACGGCCTCTTGTATTATGACAACATGTCTATCCAAGAGATGGTTGTCCCCAAGAATGTGAGGGTGTTAAGAGGGGCGTTTAAACACATGATAAAATTGCGCAAAGTGACAATCCTGACAGACAAATTGACAGAAATTGGAAACGAGGCTTTTGCCTGGTGCAATGAGTTGGAGGAGGTAAATATCCCAGAAGGCATTACCCGCATTGGTAATAATGCTTTCTGGTGGGATCCGTGTCTGCGCAAAGTGGATCTTCCATCCACGCTAACCCGGATTGAGAGTTTCGCCTTTGACAGTGACCCGTTGGACTCAATAGACATCCCTGCAGGAGTAACCTGGATTGGCCATAATGCCTTTTGGAACAACCGGAATCTGAAAAAGGTTTACACGCGCCCTGTAATTCCTCCTTCTACTCATGATTCGATTCAACCTCCCTATTACTTGCCTTTTCATTTCTGTTCGACGGAAACAGCGATTCTTTACGTTCCGAAAGGATCAGCTGACGCCTACCGGGCTTCTGTAGTGTTCTCAGAGTTCCAGAACATCGTTGAGTTGGACGAGTGGCAATGGCCGACCTCCATCAACAGGCCTGCTTCCCCCTCTGTCTCGTTCAAAGTGTATGGTGAGGACGGCGTGCTGCGTATCGTTGCCGAGGGCAATAAGCCGGTAGCCGTCAACGTGTACGGCATAGATGGTACGTCGGTCTGGAGAGGATGGTTGACCGACCGGGTGGAAATTCCTTTGCCAAAAGGCTTCTATGTGGTGCAGGCCGGAAAGTCAATCCAAAAGGTGTCGTTATAATCACTGCGTTAGCTGCTTTGGATAGCCGCTGTTTAGTAGGAAATATCCTTTATCGGCTATGATAGTCAAACAAAAGAGCATGTAACAGTTGCATGTTAAATGCTCTTTTGTTTGATTATAATGAATGTCTTTTCAAAGATTTATATTGTATTTTCCTATTTGTTGGCAGTTGAAAAATGTTTTTTGTACCTTTGTAGACAAAAAACAACAATCATGAAAATTATCGTATCAGAAGAGATAGAATCAGTGTGCCCCGGATTTGTGGGCGGATGTGTGGACGCCATGGTGAAGAACAGTCCTTACTGCGAGCCGCTTTGGCAGGAAATCAATGCCATGGGCGAGAAGTTTCGTAAGGAGTTGACTACGACGACGGTGAAAGAACTGCCAGGTATCGCTGCCACCCGCCGGGTCTACAAGGCTTGCGGCAAAGATCCCTCGCGTTATCGTCCAGCCTCGGAAGCGTTGATACGACGTCAGTTGCAGGGAAAGGAACTGTATCAGATAGACACTCTCGTCGACTTGATAAA
This sequence comes from uncultured Prevotella sp., assembly GCA_900322095.1. Taxonomy (GTDB): domain Bacteria; phylum Bacteroidota; class Bacteroidia; order Bacteroidales; family Bacteroidaceae; genus Prevotella. The sequence continues at coordinate 12,975 of ONYS01000011.1, read as the reverse complement.
TCTGGCCAGTATTGCATTCGGATACAGTATTGGCGGTTTTGATGCCGACAAGTTTGAGGGCGACACCCTGACTCTGGGCGTAGGCCGGGAGGGTGAGCCTTACGAAGGTATTCATCGTGGGCTCATCAATATTGCGGGACTGCCAGTCTATCGCGATGCAAAGGGTGGAGTAGGGACTCCCACAAGCGACAATGAGCGGACAAAGATCACATTGGACACAACGCATCTCGTAGTCCTAATTAATGGCTACGATGGCGATGAGGACCGGGTAAGGGCTAATGCGGAGTTCATCCAAGACTTGCTGAGAAAATACTGCCAGAGCGATGGGGGAAGCTATCTACTTTACCGATAACCCCAATGCACTTTCGGTCAGGGCTACGCTGCCATGCTCTTTGATGAGCGTCTCAACTTTGTTATAGTCTTGAAAACTTGGGTGGCGTTCCATAAACGTGCGGACGGCACGGTCGAGAAGTTTGTGGTTGATGATTTTGGCGTTCACCATGCGGTTGCCCGAAACGCGACCAAGGCGAATCATCACTGAGGTGGAAATCATATCGAGAACCATCTTCTGGCTCGTTCCGCCTTTCATACGCGTAGAACCGGTGACGAACTCTGGGCCGGTGACGAGAACCACTTTTATGTCGCTCGCTTGAGAGATGGGTGCGTTGGGATTGTTGACCACCGAAGCGGTTGTGATGCCTGCCTTCTGACAATGGCGCAAAGTAGAGAGAACAAAGGGTGTGGTACCACTGGCAGAGAAGCCCACAACGATGTCATTCTTCGAAATCTGTTTGGCTTGCAGCTGCTGCCAACCATCTTCCAAGTTGTCTTCTTTCGACTCTCTCGTGTTGGTAATATCGTTGATGCCACCGGGGAATATGGCTTGTATCATCTCGGGAGGTGACATATAAGTGTTCTGTACTTCGATGGTGTCGAGTACGCACAGCCGCCCTCCTGTCCCACAACCGCAATAGAAGAGCCGTCCGCCGTTGCGCAACTTCCTTTCTATGGCTGTGATGAGAGTTTCTATCTGTGGAAGCTCCTGCTGAATGACACCGGCAACTGTAGCACTCTCATGGTTGATGGCTGTTATAATCTCACCCACAGACATCCGTTCGAGGTGGTTGTAATGGGAGGGCTGTTCTGTGATTCTGCTGTCCATTTGGCTTGAATGTTTGGAAGTGGCTCTAAAAGCAAGGGCGTTTCATTTTCTAAGTTTGTCGAGTCTTAGATTGGTATCGCTTATCATCTGCTTTAAATATTCAGAAGGATTGCCAACAGTAGAGGCTTGGTTGAGAAACTTTTCATATTGTGTTATGGCTTTGGTCCTCTCTCCGCATCCTTCAAGGCTAACGGCAAGATAATAGATGGCGGTGACCGATTCGGGCTTGATGGCCAGTGCCTTGTCGAAGGCCGTTGCAGCTTCCTGATAGAGCCCCCGCGAGTATACGCTTTCTGCCAGTCCGATCCAGCAGATATAGGCAACCGACGGATCTGGACTTAGTAATTGCATGGCTTTGCGGAAGCATTTCTCACTGGACTGATAATTTTTCATCTCGTTGTAGATGTTGCCTAAATGGTAAAGGGGCGCAGCTTGGGCAGAGTCGGATACTGCGATGGCCTGGCTAAAGTATTCGACCGCTTCAACTTGTAGGTCGATTCTCTTGCCTTCATTAATGCCATCGTACCTGCTGAGTTGTTCTGCACATACGCCGAGGGAGAAGTAGGTGATGTAGCTTGAATCACCGGCGGCAAGAAGTTTTGTGTAGGTATACTTCGCTCCTTCATATTCTTTCTGAAAAAACTCAGCCTCGCCAATCACTCTGTTTACGTCGAGATTAGTGGAGTCCTTTGCAATATATTTGTCTACAGCACGGAATGTACCGAATAGATTTCCCTCCAGGTTATATTCATGGCATAGATCTACCAGCACTTCTGCGTCCATTGGGTATTGGCTGAGAATCATCCTGCCAGTCTGCTTGAGGTCATCGTTAAGCCCTAAGGACTTATAGCTGTAAAACAACTGTCGCAAGGCTTTGTGTGAGAGTTGCGATACTGGGACAGGTTGCAGTGTGCTTATGCATGCTCTGTAATTGCCTCGACGATAGTGACATTCAGCGATTTTCATCCTTAAATCATGTGTGTCTTCCTGTTCGAGAGCGGTTGAATAGCAATTTAAAGCCTGGTAGAGATTGAAGGCCTGCATGCACGAGTCACCACGGTTTTCCCATACTGATGTTTGGGCTGTCAGCGGCAAACAGAAAAAGACGCCAATGAGGAATGAGTAAAGTTTTGGCATTGTATGTGTTGCGGTTTCTCTCATGTCAAGTTGAATATGAAAAGTAATGTCTCTGCTCCATTAGCTCCAATCAACTTCAGAAAGTAGAGTTGTCAGAGTCTGTTTAAAAAAAAAGAGTCCGGCAGTGTTGAGCCAGACTCCTTCTTTTAGCTTTGGATTAATCTTCGTCTTTAGTCTCAGCCTCGTGCTCAGCAATAAGCTTGTTCTGAATGTCGTTGGGAACGAGCTCGTAGCTGGAGAACTTGGTGGTGAAGCTGGCACGGCCACCCGTGAGCGAGCTCAGCGAGATGCTGTAGTTGCTCAGCTCTTTCAAAGGAATCTTAGCCTGCAGCTTCTGATAGCCAGCCTCTGAATCCATTCCCATGATGAGGGCGCGGCGTCCCTGAAGGTCGCTCATCACGTCGCCCATGTAGTCTGCCGGCACGTATACCTCAAGGTCGTAGATAGGCTCAAGAATCTTAGGACCAGCCTGCTTGAAAGCATCGGAGAACGCATGACGTGCAGCGAGCGTGAAGGAGAGTTCGTTGGAATCCACGGGGTGCATCTTGCCGTCGTAGACCACAACGCGAACGTCACGAGCATAGCTGCCCGTCAACGGACCACGCTCCATGCAATCCATCACGCCTTTCAGGATAGCCGGCATGAAACGAAGGTCGATGGCGCCACCCACGACGGAGTTGATGAATACCAACTTTCCGCCCCAAGGCAGGTCTACCTCTTCCTTGCTCTTGATGTTCATCTTGAATTCCTGTCCGTTGAAGTTGTAGCTCACAGGATCGGGCATGCCCTCAGCGTAGGGCTCAACGATGAGATGAACCTCACCGAACTGTCCGGCACCACCGCTTTGCTTCTTGTGGCGGTATTCGGCCTTTGCCTTCTTGGTGATGGTCTCACGATAAGGAATCTTCGGCTCTTCGAATGTTACGGGAATCTTCTCATTGTTCTCCATACGCCATTTCAGCGTGCGCAGATGGAACTCGCCCTGTCCATGAACGATGGTCTGACGCAATTCCTTGCTCTGCTCCACAACCCATGTCGGGTCTTCCTGACGCATCTTCAGCAGTGCGGCCATCATCTTCTCAGTGTCGGCTGCATTCACGGCTTTGATGGCGCGGCTGTACTTGGAGTTAGGATATTTGATGAAATTGAAGTGCTGTTCTGTTCCCTTGCCATTGAGCGTATTGCCCGTCTTGACATCCTTGAGCTTAACAGTGCAGCCAATGTCGCCAGCGTTGATTTTGTCTACAGGTATACGGTTGGCACCTGCGCAGGCATAAATCTGCGTGATGCGTTCCTTCGAACCACGGTCGGCATTGGAGAGATCGTCACCCGGCTTCACCGAGCCCGACATCACCTTGAAGTAGCACACCTCACCAATGTGGGGCTCCATGGCAGTCTTGAAGAAGTAGAGCGACTCAGGACCATTGCTGTCGGGAGTGACTTCCTCGCCACGAGCGTTGTGAACTTTTGGCATATCGCTGACGAAGGGAACCACATTGCCGAGGAATTCCATCAAGCGACGCACGCCCATGTCTTTGCCGGCACAGACGCAGAATACGGGGAAGATGCTGCGGGTGACAAGTCCCTTGCGGATACCCATACGCATCTCGTCCTCAGTCAGAGTCTCCTCTTCGAAGAACTTCTCCATCAGTTCCTCATCGTTCTCGGCTGCAGCCTCGACAAGAGCCTTGTGGAGTTCCATGGCCTTATCCATCTCCTCTGCAGGAATGTCCTCAATGGTGGGAACGCCACCCTCAGGCTTCCAACTGTATTTCTTCATGAGCAGTACATCGATGAGCGAATGAAAGTTCGGACCGGTCTCAAGCGGATACTGAATCTGTACGCACTTGTTGCCGTAGATGTCATGCATATTGCTGATGATATTGTCGAAGTCGCACTTGTCGCTGTCGAGCTGGTTGATGAGGAAGATCACTGGCTTGTTCAACTTCTCAGTGTAGCGGAAGTTGTTCTGAGTGCCAACTTCGGGACCATACTGTCCATTGATAAGGATGACTGCCTGATCGGTGACGTTGAGCGAAGTGATGGCACCGCCCACGAAATCGTCGGATCCCGGGCAGTCGATGATATTGAGTTTCTTGTTGTTCCATTCCACATGGAATACTGTGGGGAAAACAGAGTATCCATATTCCAACTCAACCGGGAAATAGTCGCACACGGTGTTCTTTGCTTCCACGCTTCCGCGGCGCTTGATGATTCCGGCTTCGTAAAGCATACTCTCGGCAAGTGTGGTCTTGCCGCTACCCGCACTGCCAAGCAATGCTATGTTCTTAATTTCATTCGTTTGATATACTTTCATATCAACAGGTTTTAAGAGTTAGTAAATATTTCTATTTAGGAGTCCGTAGACAGTTCTTTATAGGATTATTTAAATCGCCGTCTAAATTATTGAATTTTGTTGAGATTGCCAAAAGAAATTGTCAAAATCGTTATTACTTTTAAAACTTATTAGTAATTTTGCCGCAAAATGACCGGTTTATACATACATATTCCTTTCTGTGCCAGCCGTTGCATCTACTGCGGCTTTTACTCTACAGTCAGACCTGACTTGCAGAATCGCTACGTCGAATGCCTTTGCAAGGAGATGCGCATGAGACGCAATGAGGTCGATGGGCAGCTCGCCACCATCTATTTAGGTGGCGGTACTCCCAGCCAACTTTCTCATGAAAACTTGCTGCGTCTTTTCTCCTGCATGGAAGAATGCTTTGGTAAGGTCTTTTCTCCCGATATGGAGATTACAATGGAATGTAATCCTGATGATGTGAGAAAGGATTTGTTTGAATCTCTTCCCGTGAACCGGGTGAGCATGGGTGTTCAGACCTTCTCCGATACGCGACTAAAGTTTCTTCATCGTCGCCATACGGCCAAAGAGGCCCGGCAAGCTGTGGACATTTTGCGCGAGTTGGGCATAGGCAACATCAGCATAGACTTGATGTTTGGCTTTCCCGGCGAGACGATAGAAGATTGGACACGCGACATCGATGAGGCCCTGAAGCTGAAGGTAGAACACATTTCGGCCTATGGCTTAATGTTTGAGGAGGGTACACCTCTTTATAATATGTTGGAAAGAGGTGAGGTGAAAGAGGCTGACGAAGAAACGAGTCTCAAAATGTACGACATCCTTATCGACAAACTTGTGGCTGCCGGCTATGAGCATTATGAAATCAGCAACTTTGCACGTCCTGGCTTCCGCAGCCGTCACAATTCAAGCTACTGGAACAACACACCTTACATCGGTCTAGGAGCTGCGGCCCACAGCTATGACATCAGTACGCGCAGTTGGAATGTGAGTAATCTCATTGCTTATATGGAAGCTATAGAGAAAGGACACCGGCCTTCAGAAAGCGAAATCATCGACCGCAATACCCACTACGACGATATGGTGATGACGGCATTGCGAACAAGCGAAGGTCTTGATCTTGCTCTTCTTGATGCCGAACATCGACAATTCATTCTCAACTCGGCTGCTACCTATATTAATAAAGGTATGTTGGAGATTAAAAATGGAAGAATGAGATTGACTCGCAGCGGAATCGTTGTTTCCAATATGATTATGTCTGACTTGATGGATGTCTGACCCCTTGCGCTATATTCGGAATTTCATTGATAATATCAGATCGTGCGTTCATCTAAAATTCTTCTGTAGTTGTCGTTTGACAGCTGTCATCCGACATCGCACATTGTATTTGTAATATTTCAAAAAAAATGTGTACATTTGCATGTCAAAACATTTAAACGAACTAGATATTTTCAATGATTATGGACAAGAAAGGAAAAGTTCTCGTTACAGGTGCCAACAAGGGCATTGGATTTGGTATTTGTGAAGCGCTCGGACGTGCCGGATGGCAGATCGTTGTGGGAGCACGCAATGAGGCAAGGGCCTTGGATGCTGTCGAAAGGCTGACGAAAGAAGGCATCGACGTTGTTGGATGGCAGCATGTAGACTTATCCGACAATGCATCTTTGAAGAATGATGCACGTGTTATCACGGAGAAACATCCCGACTTGACATTGCTGGTCAACAATGCGGGCATTCCCGGCAATATGGAAGTCGACAGTTATGAGAGTGAACTGACTGACGTGCAGGCCACTATTCAAGTAAACTATGTCGGAACGTTCATGTTCACCAGCGCACTCTTACCGCTCTTGATCAAGAATAGCGGACGGATTGTCAATATCACAGTGCCTTCCGAGGTAAGTCCCTATTGGCATCCGATGGCTTACGTTGCCAGCAAGGCCGCTCAAAATGCGATGATGGGTGTAATGGCGCTTGATTTCCAGAAGCGTAAACTCCCTGTGGAAATATTCGATATTCATCCCGGTGCCACTTCCACCGACCTGAACAATCACTATACAGGCCCTGGCTCTCACTCAGTGGAAGTTGTAGCCCAGAAGATAGAGCAAGTCGTCGACGACGGGAAATCCCATCAGGGCGAGTTCATCGAACTCTATCCCATCGTTGACGAAGGGCGATAGGAGTTGGCTTGGCCGCAGGTGGAATCTACAAACCGTGAACTTCCACAACAAACAGTTCTATCGAAACCATGCAATCATGCTTTCCGACGTGCGTTAGCCTGCCCATAAATTATTCGTAAATGATTATATTCATGAGAAATTTATGGATAATTTATGGATATTCGTGTGAAAAATAATCTCCATGAATAATGTAGGTTAGACGATTTTCCGAAAAACGTCGGAAAGCAACAACCTTTTGTAATTTACGTCACCACCTACAAAAATCCCCGTCTTTCTTGATGGAAAGTCGGGGATTTTTGTAGCTAGAAATAGATGTTGTATTCGTCTTCTTCGTTAGAAGTCTTCTTTTGTTCCTCCTCTTTGGCTTTGGGCTGTTGTTTGAGGTTGCCATTCTTATCAAACATGCCGTAGGTGGTGCGAAGGACGATGAATTCCGTGCGACGGTTGAGCTGGTTGCAGATTTCTTGCTGATCTTTCTTTAGCTTCTTGATGTAATCCTCCGTCAGCGTATCACCTTCTTTCAGCCAAGGATACTTCTCTGTCAGCTTCTTCTTCACCACTTTGGGCTTACTCTTTCCATAGCCGACGGGAGTAAGTCGGTCGGCGGCGATTCCGTGCCCGATAAGATATTGCACCACTGCCTCAGCTCTGCGCTGGGAAAGCTTCTGGTTGTAAGCGTCTGAACCTTTGTAGTCGCAGTGGGCTGACAATTCGATGGTCACGTTGGGATTCTCATTGAGCAGTTTTACTAAGTCGTCCAAAGCCTTCGTCGATTCGGGCCGGAGGGTGGCCTTGTCGAAATCATAGAAAATATTGTCGATGAGCACTGGAGCCGTGATGCTGGCCAGAGGGAATTGGAGCACGTCTTCATGACTTTCTTCTGTCTTCTTTATCGTGATTTCCTCCTTATGGTTGAGGTAACCCTTGCATGAGGCCATGATGAGATAGGTGACACCCGGGCGCACGACTTTCGTAAACGAACCGTCGCTCTTAACCGATAGCTTCTCGTTGGTTCCGTCGTCACCGATGAGTTGCACCTGTGCGGCGGGAAGTTCATAGCCATCCATCTCATACACCCAGCCTTTGATGGTGTTGACAATCTCCGGATTCTCAAACGAATAGATATGGTCCCACCCGCGGCCGTCGCCACGATTGCTGGAGAAAAAACCACGGTTGTAGGGCCCCTCGAATGTCATGCCGAAATCGTCGCCGCTGGAGTTGAGCGGGTAGCCGGGGTGGAACAGCTTGTATTTGCCGTCGCTGCCGACCGTGGCAATATAGATGTCGAGGCCGCCCATGCCTGGATGTCCGTCGGAAGAGAAATAGAAGTCGCCGTTTGGCCTGAACGTCGGGAAGCATTCGTTGCCTGCCGTGTTGATAGGCTCGCCAAGATTTTCCACGCCTCCGAATCCGGCTGGCGTGATGCGCACGCGCCAGATGTCGAGTCCACCCTTACCACCGGGCATGTCGCTCGTGAAATAGAGCCATAGTCCGTCGGGAGAGATGGCGGGGTGGGCAAAGTTGGAGAGCGTATCGCCAGTAAGCTTCACCTCCGAGGCTTTCCCCCATGCGGCATCCGAACGGCTGGATTTCACGATGGTAGCATATCGGGGATAAGTGGGATCGGTGGTGCACTGGGTGAGATACATCTCCCGACCGTCGGTTGAGAAACTGCAAGCACCTTCGTCGTTGTTGGTGTTCAGTCCTCCGGTCACCACTTCTGGCTTCGACCATTTGCCGGCGTCGTCCTTCTGTGACAGAAAGATGTCTCCAGGTTTCGTACCCGTTATGCCGCTGAGTTCATCGCCCATAGCTTCATTGCGGGTGGACGTGAAATAGAGTTGGTCGTAATTGTCGCCGAACAGCATGGGGCAGTATTCTGCGCGTCGGGAATTGAACACATCCATGCGCTTCACCGTGTAGCGGCTGCCGTCTTTCTTCCATTTGGGAGCCCGCTGGGCAGAAATCAATGCATCTGTCGTGAGTTGGTCGTCGGGCTGTTCCTTGTGCAACTCGGTCAGAATCTTTTCGGCTGCAGGATATGCCCCGGACTTGAGCAGCAGTCGGGCGTATGAGAGGCTGTCGCCCTGGCTTGCTCTGTTATAGCGGATGGCGTTGGAGTATGCCGCGATGGCCTTCTCCGACTGTAGACTTTTCGAATAGCAGTAGGCCATCTTCAAGGCAATGTCGCCCCGTTTGTCGCGATCTTTGGGCTGGGTCATTCTGTAGGCCTGCTTGTACTCGTTGCCAGCATCGAAATATTCGCCTAAAGCGAGATATTTCTCACCTTTTTTCAGATGCTTGTCGGCACCGCAACTCGTGAGTGAGAGCAAAATCAAAGATATAGCGAAAAACGGTAAGAAACAGAGAAACGACAGTTTGCCGTCTCTGTCCTTGTATTGTGTTTGTTGTTTATTCTTCATATGTTTGGATAACGCAAACAGAGGAAATTTATTGCGATGTGTTTCTACCTTAACGCTGTGCGTGACTTGTTGAACCACGCAAATCGTTGGAAAGAAATGAAGTAAACGGAAAAAGCTTTTGCAATTTCGATATTTTCAGTTATCTTTGCACAAATAAATAATGTATATACAAATCCACAACAAAAATGAGTTTTATTTCAAAACTGTTCAATAAAAAGGAAAACGAACAAAAAACAGGCGGCATGGAGGACTACATGACGCTGATAAGGGTCTATTTTCAGGCTGCGCTGGCTGCCAACCTCGGCATCACCAATCTGTCAATGCTGCCCGACTTGCGTACGTTCAAGGCGACGCTCCATGTACCGACAGTGAATAACAAACTGGGAATTGGCGAGAAGAGTCACTGCAAGAAGATGATGAAAGACATCTACAATACCGATGATTCATTCTTCAAGGAAATCGACCAGAGTATTCGTAAGAGTTGCCGCCACTTGCAGGATGTACAACCCTATATGCTTCAGTTCCAGGGGTTCACACAGGATCTGATGATGCTCATTGGCAACCTGATGAAATACAAGTTGCGTGTGCCTTCAATCTTCAAGAAGACTATCTATAACCTTACAGAACAAACCGTTGAGGATATTTTCCAAAAGAACGACTTCAAGGATCCTTCGGTGATGAAAACCGTGATAGAGGTGAGAAAATACAACCATCGTCTTGGCTTCTCACCAAAATGGGTGACCGACTTTGTGTATCAAGTAGTCATGTTAGCCAAGAAGGAACCTAAGCCAAAAGACGACGATAACAAGAAATAAGGCCAAAGACTAAAGAAAAACTTTAAAATATTTGGTTATTTATTAGAATTGCGTTAAATTTGTAGACAAATTAAACTGCTAATGGATGCGAAGGAAAAGACTCTGACAACATTTTCTGCTCGCGTGAGACAACTTATTTTTCAATTCCAGGAATTGAAAAAGGAGAATAATGAGCTCTACGCCATGGTGGACGAGCGCGACAAGAAAATTAAGGAATTAGAGAACCTAATAGCACAAAAGCAGTCGGAGTATAATTCCCTGAAAACAGCCAAGATGCTGGAAATCACTGATGGCGACCTCGACGGAGCCAAGAAACAAGTGGCGAAGCTGATCAGGGAGGTTAACAAGTGTATAACGTTGCTGAGCGAATAAAAGCAATGGCTGAGACAAACAAGGCAAAACAACATATCTCACTGCACGTCTACGACACCACTCTTTCGGTCTATTGTGAGCCCGAAAAAGAAGGATTGTACCGTAAGGCTGCAAAACGTATCACTGAAGTCGTGAATCAATACGCTCAAATCTTTAAGGGAAGAAAGAGCGATAAGGATATTTTGTACATGTCTTTGATTGACATTGCGTTGCGTTATGAAATGGAATTAGACCGTAACGACACGCAACCATTTGAAACGTTGCTTTCTCAACTCACGACGGAAATAGAAGAAGAGTTGAAAAAATAACAAATGTATAATTTTGAATTATGATAGGTACAATCATTGCTGCAGTCATCGCCCTGCTTTTGGGGTGCGGTGGCGGCTATGCTATTTTCCGATATATAGCTACCGGGAAATATAAAAGCATTTTAGAAACGGCGCAGAAAGACGCAGAGGTAATCAAGGAGAAAAAACTCTTGGAGGTGAAAGAAAAATTCATCAACAAGAAGAGTGAGTTGGAAAAAGAGGTGCAGCAGCGCAACCAGAAGATCCAACAAAGTGAGAACCGCCTCAAACAGCGTGAGATTTCACTTAATCAGCGACAGGAGGAGTTGAGCCGTCGTCGCCAGGAAGCTGATCAGATGCAGCAGCATCTTGACAGTGAGAAGAAACTCATCACAGCCAAGCAGGCTGAGTTGGACAAGATGCAGGAGCAGGAGCGCCTGAAGCTCGAAGAACTTTCCGGTTTGAGTGCTGAGGAAGCTAAGAACCGTCTTGTGGAGAGCATGAAGGATCAGGCCAAACTTGATGCTGCAAGCTACGTGAATGAGATTATGGACGAGGCCAAGCTCAACGCCAACATGCAGGCCAAGAAGATTGTGATCCAGACCATTCAGCGCGTGGCCACTGAAACGGCTATCGAAAACTCCGTGAGCGTTTTCCATATTGACAACGATGAGGTCAAAGGCCGCATCATCGGACGTGAGGGACGTAATATCCGAGCTCTTGAGGCTGCAACGGGTGTGGAGATTGTAGTTGATGACACTCCCGAGGCAATTGTCATCTCTGCCTTCGATCCCATTCGCCGTGAGGTGTGCCGTTTGGCCCTGCATCAGCTTGTGGCCGATGGCAGAATTCATCCTGCTCGTATCGAAGAGGTTGTAGCCAAGGTGAAGAAACAATTGGAGAATGAAATCATCGAGACGGGACGCCGCACGGCCATCGACCTTGGTATTCATGGTCTCCATCCTGAGTTGATCCGCATCATTGGTAAGATGAAGTATCGTTCTTCGTACGGTCAGAATCTTTTGCAGCATGCTCGCGAGACTGCAAATCTCTGTGCCGTTATGGCTGCCGAACTCGGTTTGAATCCTAAGAAAGCCAAGCGTGCCGGACTGCTGCATGATATCGGTAAGGTGCCCGACGAGGAGAGTGAATTGCCCCATGCACTCTATGGAGCCAAGATTGCTGAGAAATATAAGGAGAAACCGGATATCGTGAATGCCATCGCCGCACACCACGATGAGGTTGAGATGCAGACGTTGCTCGCACCTATCGTTCAGGTTTGCGACGCTATCTCTGGTGCTCGTCCTGGTGCACGTCGTGAGATCGTTGAGGCTTATATCAAGCGTTTGAACGATTTGGAAGCTATTGCTATGAGCTATCCTGGAGTTACGAAGACCTATGCGATTCAGGCGGGCCGCGAACTCCGAGTAATCGTTGGAGCCGACAAGATGAGCGATGATGACAGCTCTAAACTGAGCAACGAGATTGCTACTAAGATTCAGAACGAGATGACTTATCCCGGTCAGGTGAAAATCACTGTGATCCGCGAGACTCGTTCGGTGGCTTACGCTAAGTAAGGTGATGTCATACGAAGCAGAATTTGAAAAAATATGGAGCAGCAAGCCTTCCAAAGAGTGGATGGCTGCTGCTCCTTCGCGTTTTCAGGAGGAGCTGAAACGCAGTAAGGGGATGAACACAGCGGGCGACTGGCTGTCGCTGGTCCCCATTGCGCTGATTGTTGTCTATCAAGGAAGCATTCCTGTGGGCAATGAGTTGCTGCGCTATCTTATTGTTGCCGTACTGATTATTGTATGGTTTGTGATTTGGGAGATGATTAAGCCTTATATCACTAATAAACGTTCGGAAGCTGATATCTTGAATGATGTCAAGGCTTATTTCTATCAGCAATGGATGTCTGGAAAACTATGAAAGGCAGAATAGCCGAGAGTTGATGATTGCTGACAGCTGTCAGCAGTTCTGCTCTCAGCTGTCAGCAGTTCTGCTCTCAATTGTCAGCAGTTCTGCTCTCAGCTGTCAGCAGACAAGAATACACGTCTCTTGTCGCTCTAACTGCATCGATTGGCATTGTGTGAGCTTTACTATTCGTCGATGTACACATTTCTTCTCTGCAATCAAAATTCCGTTGAGCCTGATTTTTATTAGAAGTCATAGAAGATGCTTAATTGGTGTTCACTGAATAAATATTTTGACCCACACGGGTCCCAAAAAATCAACGCCTCGTTCAGGTCCACAAAGGAGAAAATGGAGCCAGAAAACGAATTTTC
>ONYS01000143.1:2143-15017 GCA_900322095.1 uncultured Prevotella sp. | reverse complement strand
TTGATTTATGTCAATTTTGTTAGGCGGGAGACATTATTATATTTAAGGAAGATAGGATTCTTGGGATGGATGGGGATTTTATGGGATGGATGGGGATTTTATGGGGTGGATGGGGATTTCTTGGGGTGGATGGGGTGAATGGGGTTTTCTTGGGGTGAGTGGGGTGAATGGGGGACATGGGGCGCAACAACAACGCTCTGACTAAAGCACTTCAAAATTACTATGAAAAGTTGAGTATCGTTAAATGTGATTAAATCGCAGGGCGGAAAAAGAAAAGATGAAAAGAATTGCGTATATTTGCCACTAAAATATGAATTGGCATAGCTTTTGCAGAACAATAGGCAAACGGGCTTTGTCATTCTATCATAACAGAAACAACAAGCCATATAGAGATTTAATTGTACTTATCCAAAATAAGTATTGATTTTTAACAAACAAAACATTTAAAGATGAAACTGAAAGATTTAGAGACAATGATCAACCAACAGGAAGCCACCGTTGACAGTAGATATGTTGGAGCAGCGCTGCCGGCACTTCTCCGCAAGACCTACTTGTGGATGACGTTCGCCATGATCATCACCGGTATCGTGGCTTACGGAATGGCAACGGTGACCTACACGGCGCCCGACGGATCAACGCTGCCCATAGCATTCAAGCTGTTCGCCAACCGCGGAGCTTTCTGGATACTGTTTATCGCTGAGCTCGCCATGGTGTTCACGCTCAGTGCCCGCATCATGCGCCTCTCGTTGCCGACGGCCACCTTGCTCTTCATTGCTTATTCGGCCCTAAACGGTGCAATGCTGTCGAGCATATTCCTCGCCTACACCATGCAATCCATCGCCTCAGCCTTCTTTGTCACCGCAGGTACGTTTGGTGCCATGAGCCTCTACGGCTACTTCACGAAGAGTTCTCTCGACGGACTTGGCAAGTATCTGACCATGGGACTGGTGGGCCTGATCATCGCTATCGTGGTGAATCTGTTTTTACATAGCGGTACACTGAACCTCATTGTCAGTGCCGTGGCCGTAGTGCTCTTCACCATCCTGACCGCCTACGACACGCAGAAGATCAAGATTATGCTTGCCCTGCAGCCCGATGCCGGCGAGGGCGCACAGCGCATTGCCCTGCTCGGTGCCCTGTCGCTCTATCTTGACTTCATCAACCTGTTTATCTACATCCTGCAGTTCTTCGGATCGAGGAACAACTAAACAGCGATGACCCCATAAAAATAAACATCCGCAATGCCGAAGAAGCGTTGCGGATGTTTTTTTTTTTGGGGGGGGCTTATGGGAATGAATGGGGTGAATGGGGCTGATGGGGTGAATGGGGGGGACAACCAACAAGATGAGGACCGACAGCGACCAAAAATCGAGAACTTTTCATTTCTGGCTATCTGGGCCGCTGATAAAACACGATCCAATTGGTGCAATACGGATGGGCATAGGGATGAATCTCATGCACCTCTCCCTTTGAATCGCGATACCAGGAATGATTCCAGCCCTTGCCCATGTCCATATAGAGGGCTTCCTCAACGCCAAGGCGCAGGAGTGCGGCCTTGAACTGTTCGAGCGTTATAGACTTGCGGCTCTCCATGACGTAGAGTTTTCCATCGTGCTGACACAGGGCTCGATAGATATTCTTCACGTGGTCTTTCAGCGATTTGAGCGATATCGGTACGCCCTCGCCATGATGCACGAGCAGTATCTGCGTGAAGCCCATGCCATGACGGCGCGCGGCGGAGTCGAGGAGGTCGGAATATGGCTGACGGGCGAACTTCCATTTTCCCTGCGCATAAACGAAGGCTCCCGTGTTGACCGGCGCCGAATAACCCTTGTAGCGTTGACCGGCTGAGACATGGTCGCCCGCAATATTGGAATGGGAAAAGGCGTCCTGCAAACTACCCGTGAACGCGGCCTCTGCGCAGAAGACAACCGTTGAGTCATCCTCTGCCGACATGGTGCCGCACACCAAGTCGATATCGTTGAATTTCGGTTCGAAGATTTTCAAGGAGACGGTGGAATCCACCAGGACGGTAGGGCGCTCTTTCCAGATTGCAGGAAGTTCTCCATCAGGCAGTACCTCCGTCCGCTTTCCTGAAGAGCACGAACAGAAAGCGAAAACGGCCACCAGTAGGAGAAGATTCTTAATGCTGCCAATCTGTAAAAAGTCTACCATATACCGAAGAGTTAGTATCGCAAAGATACAAATTTTGCAGCCATTCCCGAAGTGCGGCATTTCGTTTTGGAGTTTTTTAACTGAAAAGAATCACGGACTTGCGCTGTCAATTCTCCGCCCGCAGGTGATTTTTCCACAGAATACTATTGCGAACAACAAAAAATTTGTTATTTTTGCAGAAAAAGAACAGCTATGACACAAGAAGAAAAGACCAAAATAGAAGAACGAATTGTTGACGTGCTGAAAACCGTCTATGACCCGGAGATTCCCGTCGACATCTGGAATCTGGGCATGATCTATAAGATAGATGTAAAGGATGACGGCACGGTGGACATGGACATGACCTTCACAGCCCCCTCCTGTCCGGCCGCCGACTTCATTCTTGAAGACGTACGCACGAAAGTGGAGAGTGTGGAAGGCGTGAAGAGTGCCAACGTCAATCTCGTCTTTGAGCCCGTCTGGGACCAAAGCATGATGAGCGACGAGGCACGCACAGAATTGGGCTTAGACTAAGACTGCTTATGAAGAATGTATATTTTCTTTCCGACGCTCACCTCGGATCGTGGGCCATTGAGCATGGACGCACGCAGGAGCGGCGGCTGGTGCGCTTTCTCGATTCGATAAAGAACAAGGCCGCAGCCATCTATCTCCTGGGCGACATGTTCGACTTCTGGAACGAGTACCGCTACGTGGTGCCCAAAGGCTACACGCGCTTTCTCGGCAAGCTCTCCGAGCTGACCGACATGGGTGTGGAGGTGCACTTCTTCACGGGCAACCACGACCTGTGGACCTACGGCTACCTCCACGACGAGTGCGGACTCATCGTCCACAAGAAGCCCATCACCACAGAGATCTACGGCAAGGTGTTCTTCCTGGCCCACGGCGACGGTCTGGGCGACAGCGACGCTAAATTCAAGATATTAAGGAAGATTTTCCACAACCGCACCTGCCAGCGGATGCTCAACTTCATGCATCCGTGGTTTGGAATGTGGCTCGGGCTGACATGGGCCAAACACAGCCGACTGAAGCGGGCCGACGGTAAGGAGCAAACCTACATGGGCGAGGACCGCGAGGACCTAGTGAAGTTTACGAAGCAATACATGAAAGATCACGACAACATCGACTACTTCATCTATGGTCATCGCCATATCGAACTGGACCTGACGCTCAACCGCCACACCCGCATGCTCATTCTCGGCGACTGGATATGGCAGTTCACCTACGCCATATTTGATGGTGAGCACCTGTTCCTCGAGCAATATGTAGAAGGAGAGTCGAAGCCATAAGCCTCTCCTAAAAGATCTCATCCTTGTGATGCCGAACAATCCGCTCCGGAGCAATTCCAGGAGCAACAACATTCCTTCTCTTTATGCGTAAGAACCTCTTACGCTTCCACCGCTGCATTAACACTACAAATCAAAACACTGCCTACTATGAGAAAGATGATTATAGGGCTGTTGGCCGCCTGCGCCTTGTCGGCCTCAGCACAAGTCACGATAAAGCCGAAAATGACGGCAGGACTGGAGAAGACCTATCACCTCGCGGGCTTCAACAAGTCGGTCAACCAGAATGGTACGGACAGTCTCGCGTACAGTGTTGACCAGACGTTCAAGGTCAACACGGCCAGTCCCGACTCGGCCGTCATCAGCATGAGCTACACCAACATCAAGACATCCCAGGGCAACACGATGCCCGACATGGAACTGCTGGTCCACCATCCGCTGCTGTTCTCCGTCAACCCCGACGGCACGCCGCGACATCTGCTCAACGCCAAGGAACTCATCGATGCCTACAAAGTGGACAACAGCGAGATAGACGACGATTACCTCAACTTCCTGTTCTCGGACAACTACCTGATAAGCAATCTCTCCGCAAACTCCATCATTGAGCTCTTCGGCAAGACCCTGCAAAACGGCAAGACTACAGTGAAGCAGGACGACGACGTGGTGGAAGTAGACTATCAGCTGTCGGCAGACGGAAAGACAATAGATGCAGACTCGAAACCAAGTCCAAGCACCGAGATCCGCAAGCACTTCGTCTTCGGCAACGACGGTTGGCCCACAGCTTACAGTCTGACAACGACCATCGACATGGGCGAAGAGATGGGCAAGAGCGTTGTGGGAACAAAGGCCACACTCCTGGAGGAGCAATAACAATCATTGTCTACAATCAACAACATAAAGACAACAACATGAGAATAAAGCTATTGCTCTTAGGTCTTGCCGCATCCGCCACGATGATGGCTCAAACCACCTACAAGCCTCAACTGACGAAAGGGCTGGTGAAGAACTACAATCAGGATATAACGCTCAAGGTCATCAGCCAGGGACAAGACTACGATGCCACAATACACGTAGAGGACCGCTATGAGGTGACCTACGCTTCCAGAGACAGCGCCATCATCGATTACACTGTGACAAAGCTTGACACGCAAGGACCCAAAGAAGCTATTGAAGCAGCCGACGGTGACTTCGGACTGCTGCTCAACAAGACGCTCAAAGCCTCCTACAATCCCGACGGTACCTTCCGCCACATCCTCAATGCCAAGGAACTAATCGACGGCACAACGGGCAACGCAAAGCAGATAACGGAGGAACTGTTCACCGACAATACCTATGCTGTCAAACTGCAAAGTTCGCTGATGTGGATGCTGATGGGCAAGACCATCACCACCGGAATGACAGAGAATTTCGAGGTAGAACACCTCAACCGGAAGCGCACCTTCACCGTATCGCCCGACGGCAGACAGGTTGACGTGAAAATCACATCGGGCATGACCGAGGAGGAAACGAAGGCTTGGCTGAAAAGTATGTTGGAGAAATCGGGACAGAACATTGGCGACAACTTCGACCAGACATACACAACGCTGAAGACGATGGGAATGGCCGACATCAAAGTAGAGGGAAATGTTCACATCAATGTTGGAGCCGACGATTGGGTGAGCTCGGGAGAATCGACGTTGAAAATGAAGTTGCTGGGGAACGAGTTGGAGACGACCATCAAGTATACGACGAGATAGAGAAGAAGGAGAAAAAAGAAAAAAAAACCAACAACCCCACAGACCCACCCCCGTCTAGACCCACCCCCAACCCCTCCCTCCGTAGGGAGGGGTTGGGGGTGGGTCTGCTGGGGGTGTGTCTTCCCCTACCCTTATCTTATCCCATGCTTCAGCTTCCACTCGTATCTCTTGAGGAGGGTGTGAGAGCGGATGCCACGACGGTTGCAGGCGGCCTTAGCAATTGCGTAGGCATTGTGGGGCTGATAGAGGTGGAAACGGGAGCACAGCAACTTCACCACCTCCTGGAAAGTCAGGGGCACACCCTCGCTGTCGGTGATGCGATCGGCAAGATAAGCACGATAGGCCATCTCGTAAAGGTCGGCCTTGGAACCCTTCCATGCTTTGCGAACATCATCACTCGCTGAGATCAGACGGCCAAAGTCGGCATACATCTTCTCTTTGGCCAACGTGAGGTAGTCATTCGGTGCTACCTCTTTCACTTTAGACTGGATATAAATCATTTTCATAATAAATTATTTTTTGTGTCTTCCGCCAAGGTTAACAACTAAGGCGGCATTAATTTTAGATAATGCAAAATTACTACAAATTAGTGAAACAGTATTTCACTAGCCGGTATCATACGTTAAACTATTACCGATTCGCCAATAATTTTCAGTTTAAGCTGTTTAAATCCCCAGCAAGGTTAGGTTTTACGGAGCCTGTACCTTCATGCAGCCAAATTCATCTCAGTGCTGGAAATATATGATATAATGTCTCGTGACGACCGTCACGTTTGTGCGTGACGACCATCACGCTCGTGCGTGACGACCGTCACGTTGGTTCGCGACGACCGTCACGTAGTTATGCGACGACCATCACGTAAGATCAACTCTTGGTGATCGTAACAAAAAAGCTCAACCACCGAGGAGAGATGATGCGTGACAATTGTCACGTTTCTTCGTGACAATTGTCACGTTCGTTCGCGACAAATGTCACGTTCGTCAGTGACAACTGTCACGTTGTTTTGTGACAAATGTCACGAGACATGAACTACACAATTGATGCACGTAGGAGGGCTATAGGAGGGTCGGCATTCCTGCCGACCAAGCAAGAAGGAGCAGACCGAATGGTAGGAGGGTCGGCATTCCTGCCGACCAAGAAAGAAAGACGATTGCTTATCATGAAGTAAATCCTTCGGCGGCAGGAATGCCGCCGCTCCTAAAACGCTCCTACGGCAATCCTTCGGCGGCAGGAATGCCGCCGCTCCTAAAACGCTCCTACGGCAATCCTTCGTCGTCAGGAATGCCGCCGCTCCTAAAACGCTCCTGCTACTCCGAAGGGAGCAAGTCCGGGCTACCAACCAGCGCCGCTTGCTTCTCCCCTCCCTCTGTAGAGGCTGTAACAAAACTCTAAAATTGGCTTCCGTTCATTAAACAGATTGTCACTTTATTGTCGAATTTGAGAAATTTTTTTGTGTAGGGAGGTTTGGCTAGTGAAGATCTCGGAGGTTTTGTTACAGCCTCTCTGTAGGGAGGGGTTGGGGGTGGGTCTTCTATTATATATTTATTATAAGTCAACGAAAGCAAGCCGGCTGTTCATCCCCCCTTTTCATCCGTTTGCTTAAATTATCACAACAATTCTCTTAATTTAAATTATTTTGTTTTGCAATTAAATAAATAATAAGTAAATTTGCAAAAAACATAGAGAGATTATATGACAGACGACAAGAAAGACAAGAAGTATAGGCTTGCAATTCTGAGAATGCTCATCTCCAGCAAGGAGATTAGTTCTCAGAAAGAACTGCTTCAGCATCTCGCTAAAGAGAATGTGGAAGTGACGCAAGCTACATTGAGCCGCGACTTGAAACAACTCAAGGTCGCAAAGGCTGCCAGCATGAATGGCGGCTACGTCTACGTGCTCCCCAACGAGACGATGTATAAGCGTGTTGTAGATCCAGCAACGGCCAACGAGATGCTGCATGAGTCGGGAATCCTGACCATCACCTTCAGTGGCTCAGTGGGCGTCATCAAGACGCGTCCGGGCTATGCCAGTGCCATTGCCTACGACATAGACAATGCCAACCGTCCGCAAATCCTGGGAACCATCGCCGGCGACAACACCATCTTCATCGTTGTGCGCGAGGGCACCGACACCAATCTTCTGGCCAAGCAGCTGGGTCTGCTCATCGGATGGAAGAAGGGCCGTCGCGGCAGAAAGCCGAAGGTGAATCCCGACGCAGAACAAGAGTAGTCTGGCGCAGACGAGATCTACTATATCAAAATTAAGCGTATATGGGAAATAACAAAAGACTTTACCGGTCAGCCAACAGGATGATAGGCGGAGTGTGCGGGGGCATAGCCGAATATTTCGACTGGGACCCCACATGGGTGAGACTGATCTATGCCCTACTTACAATCTTTACGGCATTCAGCGGCATCATCGTCTATCTTGTCCTGTGGATCGTCATGCCGGATAGTTCCAGCCAATACCGTCGATAATGATGAAAATAGCAGTTATCGGAGCAGGAGCAATGGGTGGCGCCTTTGCCGAAGGATTGCTGTCGTCAGACGACTTCAACCCCGCAGACCTCACTATCTCCAATCCCCACGAAGACAAACTGAAACGCTTCGCCATCCAGGGAGCCAGTACTACGACGAGCAACACCGCGGCCATCAAAGACGCGGAGCTGGTGGTGCTGGCTGTGAAACCGTGGATTGTTCCCGACGTGGTGGATGAGATTATGGACACGCTCGACTATAAGCGTCAGATCATCGTGAGCTTCGCCGCGTCGGTCAACGGCAACCAGCTGCGCAAGCTTTTCGAGCGCGACGGCCGCCGGCCCCGCATGTTTGAGGCTTGTCCCAACATCGCCATCGCCCAGTGCCAGTCGATGACCTTCCTCGTGCCGGTGGAGGCCGACGACGAGACAACGAAGAAGATTGAGGATCTCTTCAATCTGCTTGGACTGACGATGACCGTCGATGAGCGTGCGCTGTCGGCCGGAACGGCAATGGCCGGCTGCGGCATAGCCTACGTGATGCGATTCGTGCGGGCCGCCACCGAGGGCGGTGTGGAGTTAGGTTTCAAGGCCGATGTCGCCAAGGACATCATGCTCCAGACCATGAAGGGCGCCGTTGCCCTACTCCAGCAGACGGGCATGCATCCCGAAGCCGCCATCGACAAGGTGACCACCCCCGGCGGTCTCACCATCCGCGGCCTCAACGCCATGGAGGAGAACGGCTTCACCAAGGCAGTGATAGCCGGGTTGAAGGCCAGCAGCGGGGAGGAGAAGAAAGAATAGACAGTAGACATTTAAAATAAATGCCCGCGATTATTCGCAGTGATGGACACTGCCGAATAATCGCGGGCATTTTTTGTTATAGAGCGGTAATTGGACCGGACTCACAATCCTAATTTCGAAAACTTACCTAAAACATCTTGGAGGATATTGTTATTTTCGCTATCTTTGCTTCAAATTAAATGGCCGTAAAATTTACGGGCATAACATTTGCGCATATGAAGAAGTTCTACGACAGAGAAAACGAAAAGAAGACACTGCTGGAAATGCAACAGCAGGCATATACGGATTGCTCACGTTTTGTTGTCCTCACGGGAAGAAGACGGGTCGGAAAGACCAGACTTGTCTACAACATGATCGAAGAAACGAGCGGAGAAGCCCCTGGACTCTATTTCTTCGTCGGCAGAAAAGTCGAGGGAGCCTTGATTCAGAATTTTGCCGCAGAGGCTCGCGAGAAGCTTCAGGAGTATATTCCTGAGAGCATACGTACATTTCGGGATCTCTTCCGTCTCCTACTTGAAATATCTAAGAGACGGCGTTTCACTGTCTTTATCGATGAGTTTCAAGAATTTGACAATGTGAACAGCGGTATCTTCAGTGATATTCAAGAACTTTGGGACCGGTACAAAAGGGAGACCCACATGTTTCTCATTGCTTCAGGTTCGATTTTCCGAATGATGGAGAAGATATTCAAAGATGAGGAACAGCCTCTGTTTGGAAGAGCAGACGCCACCATCAAGCTCAACGCTTTCAAGACCGACACAATCAGAGAGATACTGAGGGATTATAAATCAGACTACACCAAAGACGACTTGCTGGCCCTATGGACTTTCACCGGTGGTGTAGCCCGATACGTAGAACTCTTTATGGATAATGGCTGCACATCGCCGCAGAAGATGATCGACTATATTTGCTCAAGCAGTGACAGCTTCTTCATCGACGAAGGAAAGAAAATTCTTCTTCAAGAGTTTGGCAAGCAATATGGAACCTACTTCAGCATCCTGGGACAGATTGCCCAAGGGGATATCACGCAGCGCGAGATAGAGGGCTCTTTGGGCGTGGAATCATTGGGCGGACAAATGAAAATGCTCGATGAATATTATAATATTATTAGGAAGAAGCGCCCTGTGGGGGCAAAACCAAACTCGCAGACTGTACGCTATGAGATAAGAGACAACTTCTTTAGGTTTTGGTTCCGATACATTTACCGCTATTCGGCTTTGGTAGAACTGCAAAATATGCCGGAACTGGCTAAGAAGATGTCTGATGACTATACCACTTTCTCCGGACTGTCACTTGAACGCTGGTTCCGCCAAAGAATGATGGACTCTTGCCATTATCAGATAATCTCCAACTGGTGGAAGACTTCTGCCAAGAAAGCAGAACAAGACGACGAATATAAGATTGATATCGTGACAGAAGATGTCGACGGCAATGTCTGTGCCTATGAGGTGAAACGGAATCCAGACAGATACCGTGCCAAGAAGCTTCAGGAAAAAGTTGCTGAAATGCAGAAGACTGTCTTCAAAGGCAAGAACATCAATATCGGATGCCTGTCAATGAATGACATGGAAATGGAATTCTAAAGGCCTCTTCGGACCGGTCGGACTTTTCAGACTTGTCGGACTTTTCAGACCCATCGGACTTTTCAGACTTGTCTGATGGGGCTGATGGGTCGGATAGGTCTGATGGGTCAGATAGGTCCGATAGGTCTGATGGGGTCAGATAGGTCCGATGGGGTCAGATAGGTCCGATAGGTCCGATGGGTCCGAAGGGCCGGATGACTTTATTCCTTGCTCTTCGAGGCGTCCTTCTGACGGATCTCCACACGACGAATCTTGCCGCTGATGGTCTTTGGCAACTCATCAACAAACTCGACAATGCGGGGATACTTGTAAGGAGCAGTCTCGTGCTTCACGTGGTTCTGGAGTTCCTTCTTCAGTTCGTCTCCAGCCTTATCCTTATATTCCTTGCTCAAGACGACAGTAGCCTTAACCACCATGCCACGCACGGGGTCGGGCACACCGGTCACGGCGCACTCCACGACAGCCGGATGGGTCATGAGGGCGCTCTCCACCTCAAACGGGCCAATGCGGTAGCCCGAACTCTTGATGACGTCGTCGGCACGGCCCACAAACCAGTAGTAGCCGTCCTGGTCGCGCCATGCAAGGTCACCGGTGTGATACATTCCGTCGTGCCAAGCCTGGCGGGTCAGTTCCTCATCGCGATAGTAGCCCTTGAAGAGTCCGATGGGCTTCTCGTCACCGGTATACACACAGACCTCACCTTTCTCACCGTCCTCGCAGGGCGTGCCGTCGGTCTTGATCAAGCGGATGTCGTATTGCGGATTGGGCTTTCCCATGCTGCCGGGCTTCGGCTTTGTCCAGGGGAAGGTGCCTAGCGTCATCGTGGTCTCGGTCTGACCGAAGCCTTCCATCATACTGATGCCGGTCAACTCCTTGAACTTCTCAAACACAGCGGGCTCGAGGGCCTCGCCTGCAGTGGTGCAATACTTGAGCGAACTCAGATTGTACTTCGAGAAATCCTCCTGAATCATGAAGCGGTAGATCGTGGGAGGCGCACAGAACGAGGTGATGTGGTATTTCTCTATCTGGCGCATAATCTTCTCGGCCGTGAACTTCTCGTGGTCGTAGACGAAGACGGTAGCTCCGGCAAACCACTGACCGTAGAGTTTACCCCATACGGCCTTGCCCCAACCCGTATCGGCCACGGTGAGATGGATGCTGTTCTCATTGAGATTGTGCCAATAGACGCCCGTCGTCAGATGGCCCAAGGCATAGAGGAAGTCGTGGGCCACCATCTTGGGCTCGCCACTCGTGCCGCTGGTGAAGTACATCAGCATCGTGTCGTCGTTGTCGTTGACGAAACTGGGACGATGGAACTTCGGAGCCTTCGTCCACTCGTTGTGGAAGTCGTGGAATCCCTCGGGCACGGGCTTAGAGGTCTCAGACATGCTGTTGACGGCAACAAGCACCTTCACCGTCGGACTCTCGGGCAGCGAACCCTGAATCTGAGTGGTTACGTACTGGTCGTTGCAGCAGACGATGGCCTTCACCGAGGCGCGCTGATTGCGATAGGCAATATCCTTCGAGGTGAGCATGTGGGTGGCGGGAATGGCAATGGCGCCCAGCTTGTGCAGGGCAAGCATCGAGAGCCACCACTGATAGTGACGCTTCAAGATGAGCATCACCTTGTCGCCATGACCGATGCCGAGCTGCTGAAAGTAGGCTGCGGTCTGGTCGGTCTGCTCCTTCAGGTCCTTGAAGGTGGCAGCCACCTCCTCACCGCGCTCGCTGGTCCACAGCAGGGCCACCTTGTTGGGAGCTATCTTTGCCCACTCATCCATCACGTCGTAGGCGAAATTGAAATTCTCTGGTATCCTGAAATGCAGATTCTTCTTGAAGTCTTCCTCTGAAGAGAAGCTGGTCTGCGTAAGAAATCTTTCTATCATTTTACTACCTATTTATATATATTAGATAACCAAACAAAGGAACTTTACGGGTTCACCTCCAAGTGCACGCATGCAGTGCATCGACGAAGAATCGAAATAGATGCTGTCGCCGGGCTTGAGAACGATGACGCGCTCGTCGATAGTAATCTCGAGCGTTCCCTCGATGACATAGTCAAACTCCTGTCCCTCGTGATGATTCTTCGAGTGGTTCATTCCCTCTGGCATAGGATCCACGGTGACCATGTAGGGGTCTACCTTGCGGTTGCGGAATCCTGCGGCCAGACTCTGATACTTATAGTCCTTGCGGCGGTCGACGCTGAGTCCCTGGTCCTTACGCGTGACGAAATAGGTGCTCATGCGCGGTTCCTCACCGAAGAGCAGCACGTCGAGGCTGATGCCATATCGTTTGGAGATTTTCGAAAGACGATAGACTGAGGGGTCCACCTCGCCTTCCTCCATCTTGTAGTAACGCTCCAAGGGCACCTGGCAGACGTCGGCAATTTCCTCTGGTGGAATGCCCAGCACCTCGCGCAGGCCTTTCAGCCGCTGTCCAATCTGTTTTAAAGAATCTTCCTGCATACTTATCAAATTATTGTATTTTCAGGGCAAAATTAATCAATTCATTTCTCAGAGCCAAATAATAAGCAAAGATTTATTACTTATGAATCGAATTTAATTGTTAGACCCACCCCAAAGCCAAGACCCACCCCAAAGCCAAGACCCACCCCATCCCCTCCCTACAAAGGGAGGGGCTATGCAATCGGTGGTAACAAAAGGATAATTGCTAAAACTGTCAGCATTCGTCAAATTTCGCTCATGAATGCTATGCATATGCGTTCCCCTCCCTCTGTAGGAAAAAGACCCACCCCATCCCCTCCCTACAAAGGGAGGGGCTATGCAATCGGTGGTAACTAAAGGATAATTGCTAAAA
>ONYS01000143.1:0-2131 GCA_900322095.1 uncultured Prevotella sp. | reverse complement strand
GGGGCTATGCAATCGGTGGTAACTAAAGGATAATTGCTAAAACTGTCAGCAATCGTCAAATTTCGCTCAAGAATGCCATGCATTTGCGTTCCCCTCCCTTTGTAGGGAGGGGTTAGGGGTGGGTCTTGAGGTTAGGGGTGGGTCTTCTTTTTTCCCTTTTTTCTCAGTCTCCCCCCAACTTTCTGATCAGTTCGTCGAGCGACTCACCACGCCCCAAGCCCAACTTTTTGCGCAGACGGTAGCGGTTGGTGTTGACGCTGTCGGGAGTGACGTTGAGCATCTCGGCAATCTCCTTGGCACGCAGACCGATACTGATATAGGCGCAGAGGCGCAGGTCGTTCTCCGTCAGATCGGAACACATTTCCTTCAACTTCACGAAGAATCCAGGATGCACGGCATCGAAATGATACTTGAAGCGCGACCACTCATCGTCGTTCTGCAGACTGCTCTTGATGGCAATATTCACTTGGTCAACATACTCTTGGGGAATCTTCCCGCTCTCAGAGTATCGCTTGGTGATGTCGCTGATTTGGTGCAGTACCTCGTTCTTGTTGACCAGGAGCAACGTGGAGGAACTGATCTCACAGTCCTTGTGCTTGATGTCGTTCTCAAAGTTCTTCAGGTTCATGTTGTAGATCAGCGTCTCCTGCCTCAGCGAGTTGCGCAGTTCACGGTTCTCCACCTCACGGAGTTTGTAGCGCTGCCGAAACCAGATAGCCACGATGACCACGATGAGCGCCACGATGATGACCAGCAGCAGAGCCAGATACATATAGTTGCGGCTGATTTCGGCGTTCTTCTCCAGGATTTTCATTTGGTCATTCTGCCGGGCAATCGTCTCACGCGCAAAGGCCTTGGGCACCTCACGCTTTTTCAGTTCCTCCTCATTGCGCTCGTAATAGCGTTGGTAGAGCTTCAAGTTGGCGTAAGCCTCGCGCTCATTGTGCAGGGCGTCCCACGAGAGCCAAAGGTATTTGTAGAGTTCCGACATAAACTTCTCGTCGTCCAGCCCATGCAGCTGCGCCACGCCGGAGAGCAAGCTGATGGCTTCGGCATATTTCTTCTGACTATACAGCACGCGACCCTTCTGGATATTGACGAGCGAGGTGAAGAACACGTTTCCGCCACCCTGAGTTCCCACCACATCCAGCGCCCTGTCGACGTAGGTCATCGCGCTGTCGAGCTGTCCGCTGCTGATGCAGGCCATGGAGATACTGGTCATCGCCTGGATAGTCATCGCCCAGTCCTTTCCGCCTGCCGCAATCGACTTATGATAGAGTTCCATACTCTTGCGTCCCGACGAGAGTTGGGCACGGAAGAAGTAGATACGGTTGAGCGACAACCCCGCCCGGCTGTAGGCCGCTTCGGCCGAATCAAGTTCCATGACGGCCTGGTCGGTGATGTCGATGTCGATATAGAGTTGGGCCATGAGCAGCGCCGCATTACCCTCATAATAGCTGTCGCCCACCTTTCTGAACACCGACTCCGCCGCACGTCCGAGATTGTAGCATTTCAGGTAGTCGCCCAGACGGTCGTAGTTTCCCGCAAGCTGGTAGTTGATGCAGGCGTTGTCGTATTCGTAGGCCGACGACGAGAGCTGCCGCGCCTTGTTCAGCAGGGCAATGCACTCTTTTGGCATAGCGCTGAGCTGTCCCATACGCACCCGCCAAAACAGAGCCCGCGCCTGGAGCTGCTTATTCTTGCGCTGCCGGGCAATGGCGTCGAGGCAGTCGAGCAGCTTTGGGTCGGCCTTGTCGCGCTGATTGTTGTAGTCCAGGCTGTATAGCTGACTGGCGATACGGTCGAACTCCTTGTCGATAGGCCGGAAATGATAATCAGCAGCCATAACCGCAGAGGAGCAGAGCAGGGCCAGCAAAAGGAGCAGGCACTTCACAGCATACCCTCCTCCACGCACAGTTTCAGATGTTGAGGATGCTATGTGGATGGCGTTATTTCTCATATTGTCACAAAAATAATAAAAACGTGACAACAGAATAGGAATTTCAGAGTATTTAACTTTTGAAG
Organism: uncultured Prevotella sp.; assembly: GCA_900322095.1. Taxonomy (GTDB): domain Bacteria; phylum Bacteroidota; class Bacteroidia; order Bacteroidales; family Bacteroidaceae; genus Prevotella. Next base: position 106 of record ONYS01000143.1, on the reverse strand, counting down.
ACTAATCGGGTAACTACTCAGTCTTTTTGACATGATGGTTCGGAACGACTAAATATTAGTCGTTCTCTGATAAGAGTCTTCCGATAAAGTCATCCTTGGGAGCCAT
>ONYS01000047.1 GCA_900322095.1 uncultured Prevotella sp. | reverse complement strand
GTTCGGTAATCTGAATGCTATCAGCGACAACTATCCCAAATATGTTGTCAGCCTGGACGAATGGACAAGCGGCAGCAACGTTGATGGCATACAGCATGTCCACCTCGGCGACTTCCTGAGGATGCAGTTGGCGTAATGCTGTCCTGGCGTTAAGCCTATTTAAGCGTCGGTGTTAAATTACCAGGCTGCGCCATCGCTTAGAGCATGACCCGCAGTTGCGCATCGTCAATGTGCGTGGCATCGGTTACAAGCTCATCACAGGCTGACGAGCTTTGGCTTTATAGCCTCTGAAATAACGACGTAAGTTGAGGTAACAAACAGAGCATCCATCGTCTGAGCGTTTTCAGATGATGGATGCTCTTATTGTTTTGAATAGAGTCGAAAACGGCTACATGCCCATTTTGCTTGTCGGGGAGTCTTGCTTCTGCGAGTCGTTGAAGTCGTTGTTGATCTTCGAACTGTACTGCCCGAACTGCTTCTTCGTGTTGCCGAAATTCCACTTCACCGTCAGAGCTACGATTTGCATGGGAAAGGAGATGTGGGTATGGTTGCTGAAGTCGGCACCGGCACTGTGCTGGTCGATGATGAGATGGCTGCGGAGCGGACAGTGGTAGCGGGCCGAGAGCTCTAAGCGCTCCTTGAGGAAGGTGCGGGTGAGTGAGGCGTTGAAGAACTGCATGCCACTGTTGTAGCCCATGAGGTTATACTGACGCGTCTGGGCGAAGAGTCCCAAAGATCCTTTTACCTTCCACGGCAGTTGCTGCTCCAGTCCGAGGTAGGCGTTGCCCGACCATCCCCAGTTGTGATAGCCCAACTCCTTTGCCTTCCAGTCGCCGTAAGACACGTTGCCGCTGAGCATCAGTGTGGACGTCTTGGTGGCTACCCAACGGACAAAGGCATCCATGTAGGTATTCCGGCTCTTGCCGTTGTTGGCGTAGGTGCTGTTGTATTTGTTGTCGGCATCCACAAACTGGTAGTTCTCTATCTCATTGCCCACATAGTCGTGGCTGAGGCTGACGTTGAACATCACCTTCGGCATGAAGAAGTTGTAGGCCAGCGTCACGTTGTGCGACTTCACCACGGCGAGCGACGGATTGCCGTAGGTGAGTGCGGTCGGGTCGGTGCGGTCGGTGTAGGGATTGAGCTGGCTGATGCCCGGTCGCGAGATGCGCATGGTGTAGGTCAGACCGAGGTTGGATGTCGGCGTGATGTTGTAGCCCACGCTTCCCGAAGGCACGAGGTTGCCATAGTCCTTATGGAAGTTGCGGTCGCTGTGCTCGGCATATTTCACGCTCTCGAAGGTGTGCTCGTAGCGCAGGCCGAGGCGCGCGTTGTACTTCTCCTTGGTGAGCTTATACTGCGCATAACCGGCCACGATACTTTGCAGGTTGCGGTAGAGCACACTGGCATCAGCATTGAGCACATCGATGCCGTCGACAACGTTGTAGAGGCGGCTGTCGCTCTTGTTGCGCCGGCTGATGAATTTCGCGCCCGTCTCCAGCGTCTGTCCTTTGCCGAGGTCGAGGGTGAGGTCGGCCTGCCCGGTATGACTGGAACCCCACGTGTGAGAATTGGAGTAGAGGTCGCTCAGCGTGAGCCCCATCACGTCTGCGACATGATTATATATCGTTCGCATGCGGTTGTGGCCCGGATTGTAGTCGAAGAGATAGCTCAACGTCAGCGACGAGGTGTGGTCGGCGTTGAGCCACCGCTGATAGTCGGCACTGGTGTTGAAACCCATGAAGCTGTTGTGCTGGTCGGAATGGTAAATATAGCTGAACCCGGTGCCGTAGGGACCTCCCGAGAACGTATTCCGCGGGTAGATGCCCTGACTCGTGTTGCCGCCAAGGATGCCGGCGCTGACGTTGATGGTGCTCAGCGTGTCGATGGCGTAGCCTAAAGTGAAGTTGCCCATAGAGAAGGGATGCTTCTGATCAAACTCCATATCGCTGGTCTGCCGCGACTCGCCGATTGCGGTCTGCTGCACACGGGCGGTGTTCACCTTAATATGGTCAAAGCCCTGCCAGACAAACATGCCCATGGCGCTATAAGTGAGTTTTTTCTTCTGCCCGCCGATGTAGGCATTGGCGCGTTCTCCCTTGTTGCCTAACGCAAACTCCACATTACCGTTGTAGCAGTTGTCGCAGTCGCCGTTGGGTTGTCCGCTTTGACGTATCATCTTGATGTCGAGCACGCCACTGGTGCCCTCGGCATCGTATTTGGCACCCGGAGAGGTGATGACGTCGATGCTCTTCACCACGGAGGCCGGCATCGACTTCGCCACCTGCGAGAAGTTGCTTTGGAACATCTGGTTGGGTTTGCCGTCGACATAGACCTTGAAGTTTGAGGAGCCCTTCACGGTGACGTTGTCCTGTCCGTCGACGGTGACCATGGGCACCTTGCGCAGCATGTCGAGCAGCGTCATGGTCTTGGCGTCGGCATCCTGCTGCACATTGTAGGTCATTTTATCTGTTGTCATGCGCACTACAGGCTTTTGCGCGACAATCTCCACGCTTTGCAGGTCGAGGCTGTCGTGGATGCTCTGCTGCCCCAGGCTGTCGGCCGGAGTCTGCGCCAGGGATGGCACGACATTGAGCCATAGCCCCAACAATGCAAGCTTCATTGTGCTGCTGAATATTGTTTCCATTTATTTGGTAAGTTGATTTTTGATCTCTTCCCACGAGATGTCGAGCATTTTCATCTGCCGGGCAATCTCTGGCAAAACCGTTTTGAGGAAGTTTTGCCGACGGGTTTGTTTGATATGTCGTTGCGCGTCTTCCGCCACGAAATAGCCGAGGCCACGCTTGTTGAAGATGATGCCCTCCTGGGCGAGCTGGTCGTAGGCCTTGACCGCCGTATTGGCGTTGACACCCAGCCGGGCGGCATATTCGCGTACGCTGGGTATGCGGTCGAAGGCTTGGAAGGTCCCCGACAGAATCTCGTCGCTCAGGCGGTCGGCTATTTGCAGGTAGATGGCCTTATCGTTGTTGAATGCCATATACGTGAATGTTTTTTATCATGAAGTTATTTGTTCAATTGCAGTTCTGATGTGTCGATATCTCCACTGCCCGAGATTCTCTTGTCGAGCGACTGCAGCGATCCCGAAAGCTTGATGTCGCCACTGCCCGATATGCTGGTCTCTGCATGGCCGCAATGATCAAAGACGATCGAGCCGTCGCCGCTTCCGGCTACATGGAAACTTGTCGACTCCACCTTGGCCAGCTTAGACTTTAGGTCTCCGCTGCCGCTGATGCTGAACGAGGCATTGCGGGCCATGACCGTACCGGTCTTCAAATTACCACTGCCTGCCAAGGTATAGGAAAAGTCTTTGGTGAGCGCGACATTCTTCAGCTTGATGTCCCCGCTGCCGGCCACCGATACTTCCAGATGGTCACCAGTGATGTCGCTCTCGGCGTAGAAGTCGCCACTGCCGGCTGTAGATACTGCTTTCAGTGAAGGCACGCTGATCCAGATCTCGGCATCATCGCTGTAGCTGTTGAAATTAAGGACGGTGATGCCCTTCTGCTTCTGTTCCTGCTTATGCATGATGACGAGGTCACCGTGCCTGACGGTGATGGAGTGAGAGTCGTACCAGCGCTGAGTCGCCTTCAGCACCACTTTGTAGCTGTTGGACTGCGTGAAGTGGACATCGCAGTTGGTATAGTTGCTGATGGTCTGAAAATCGCTCAGATTGAGGGTGAACGACTTTGCGGGCTCGTTGCTGTTGTCTACTTTTTCGATTCGGCATGCCGACATGGAGACAATGGTCAGAAGACCAATAAACATAAACGCTAACTTCTTCATAATGTTACCTTTTGTGCTATTTCTTTAAAATATTCAGTAAAGAACCACTCTCGACGGATTAATCACCATCTCTTTTCAAAAACTATTGGAATGGCTCTAAAAACACTCTCTATGGATGATTGAATCCTTTGTAGGTCATCTGTTGATCCACCGGTTGTTGATGACCTGCAGTCGGGTATATCGGCGATAGGCAAACCAGTAGCAGAAGACGATAAAGGCGGTATTGAAGGCATAGGCAAACAACTTCCACCAAAAATCGTAGAGAACGATGATATAGCCACCATTGAAAAAACTGGTAAGCCAGTAGGCCGTCAGGGCGCCAATGGTGAGCAAAGCTAATCCGATGCCCATCCAGGAAAGGACGGACAACACGAGTGGATGCTTATGGTAGACGCTGCCAAACAATAGGGTGCAGGCATGCTGGGCGAATGTGCCCAAGAGGACCGTGAAAAAGCCTTCGACGGGTGTCATTTCGCTGTCAAAGTTGTGATAGACATTGAAGACAACGCTGCTGTTGTCGGCACTGTCGCAAATGGCATGGGTGGCCCATTGCGCGCCATTGCTGTTGATCATCAGACTGATGAGGTATTGCAGCACATCGCCCGCAAGAAAACCAACGAGGGCAGCCACGGGCATGGCAATGACAAGTACAAGATAGCGGGCAAGAAACTTCTCCTTGTTGGAGGCCGGAAGCATAAAGTTGTTGATCCGCTGTTGGCGTGTACGCAGGCTGGAGAAGACCAACGCGCCGCAGAGTACGAAATAAGTATACAGCAAAATGGTGCAGAACAGGCCCATTGTGTAAGCACTGCTCGAGTCTGACTTGAAGAGGAGCGTGACCATCTGAGGGATGACCACAAGCCCTAAGAACGTCAGAGCCATCGTAGACAATTGCTTTTTGCTGAGCAGCAGTTCCCAGCGCAATACTTGAAAAAATCTATTCTTATTCATGATCGGTGACAAATTATATATAATATAGGTATGCAGCGGAAGCTACTCATTGGTAATCTTGCCGCTGATGGCGGCGTTGAAGAGCAGTTCGAGATCCACCTGCGTCTCTTCACCATTGCCGCGTGGCATGATGACGGCATTGCCTTGCAGCGAGGGCTCGGCGTAGAGCACGCTGTCGTCCATATCTTGCGGCGACAGATAGCGGAAGGCAAACCGGCGCGAAAGATCGCTTATGGAACTGTTGAGCAGCACTTGGCTTTGGTCGATGATGACCACGTGGTCGAGCAGGCTCTCGATGTCATGCACCTGGTGGGTAGAGATGATGAGTGTGCGGTCGTCTTCCATGTAGTTGGCCACCACTTTACGGAAGAGGGCCTTCGACGGGATGTCGAGTCCGTTGGTAGGCTCGTCCATCATCAGCAGGCGTGTACCCGTGGCAATGGCAAAACTCATATACACTTTCTTCTTCTGTCCCATCGACAGTTCTTTGAGGTTGGGCCGTGCCGGCATCTCAAAGTCGGCAAGACACTTCTGAAGCATGTCTTCGCTGAAATGGGGATAGAAGGCGCGCATCATGTCGGCGAAAGCTTCGAAGCTCATGTCGGCCATGGCGTACTCCTCAGGCACGATGAACATCTCCTGCAGCAGTTCCGGCTGACGCAGACGGCTTTCCCGTCCATCCACAGTCACCTTGCCACTACGTGGGCGCAGCAGTCCGCTGATGAGGTAGAGCAGAGTTGACTTGCCCGTACCGTTCTTGCCCAAAAGCCCATAAATGCGGCCTGGCTCAAGGTGAAGGCTGAAGTCGCTGAACACTTGATGGCGACTGCCCTGATAATTGAAGTTGAGATTTGTTACGTCTATCATTTGCTTAATCTTTATTGTTCGTTACAACTATAATAGTGTGTTAATTATGTAGTACACTGCAAAGTTAATTCTATTTATTTCATATATCAAAATATTTAAGATTAAAAACGACAGAATTAAAGGATAATTAAGTTTTACTACTTGTGAAAACAGAAAATATTTACATTTATTAACAAACGGCAATAACGAAGCATCCGCTAAAGATACTCAAAAAACGAGGCTGGGAAAACACCACTAAACTCTTCTAGAAAAAATTTGGAGCCTATAATATTATTTATTAAATTTGTTGCGGCATATCAAGAAATATGATTATTCATCTTATGCTGAACAAGAAATGTATCATATCCTGAGGCACAAGATATTGAGCCTTTATTTATTCACAAAAACGAGTTAATCACCCAATACTAAACTAAAAATCTCAATTTTATGAAAAGACTGTTCCATAGCTTGGCCATAGGACTTGTCATTGCAGCGAGTTCTCTGCCACTATCAGCACAGCGAATGAAGTCAGCCAACCTTCCCCTGAAATCGGGAGTGACAGAGCTGAGCAGCGAGCAACAACGGGCCTGCGCCGAACTGCGCAAGACGTCACCTGCCCTTTTTCTGCTACAGCCTACAGCTCCTCGGCAGACCGGCCCCTACAAGGAGAAGCCTTATAGGGTGCGCCAGCAATTCCCATCCCTGCAGGCTGTCGTCAATCCCAATCTCGTTCTTTGGGGCGACGTCATCTCACCAGCCCTGTCTGGCATCTATTCCTTCTCTCCCACAAGTCCCGTAGCTTTCAACCGGCTCAACGACTACAGCCAGGGTTTCTTCAATGCGGGATGCGGACGTGTGGGCAACAAACTGTGCGGCGTCTACCTCGACCTTACCCTTCAGGAGTATGGTTTCATCCAAGCTTATTACTTCTCTGTGAATATAGACACATGGCAGGTAGAGGATGCCCCCACTCCCCTGCCCGACTTCTCACTTGCTGCTATCGAGACCGCCCAGGATCCCAATACGGGCGAAATCTTCGGAGAGTTCCGCAATGCCCAAGGCAATGGCCAGGAATGGGGCGTCATAAATTATGCCACCAAGACCCGCACCAGCATCGCGCAGACATTCAATTCCTATGTGGCCTTAGGTATAGCCCAGGACGGCTATGCCTACGGAGTAGCCCAGGATGGATACCTCTACAAGATTGACCGAACAACGGGCTCCGAAACCCAAATAGGCAACACCGGAGTCAACGTCCTGACAGAGAGCGGAACATGCTATTTCCAGTCGGGCGAGATTGATCCCAAGACCAACACCTTCTATTGGGCTGCCACAGATGCCAACGGCGTCAGTGCCCTATACACCGTAGATCTCACCACTGGTGCCGCATCCAAGGTGGGAGACTATGCCAGCGACTACGAGGGAGCCAACGTCACCGGTCTTCTAATCCCGATGCCTGTGGCCGAAGACGGAGCGCCCGCGGCCCTCACCGACTTACAGGCAATCTTCGAAGGAGGATCGCTCTCGGGCGAGATAACATTCACGGCCCCCACAAAAGCCTTTGACGGCACAAATTCGCTCACGGGCAATCTCGGCTACCGAATAATCGTCAACAGCACCGACACACTAAAAGGCACAGTGGAGGCTGGCCAGGTAGCTACAGTGGATGTGACGGTGGCTGAAGGCCTCAACCAGTTTGTGGCCTACACCTTCAACAGCGTGGGCAACAGTCCCGCAGCCAAGACTTCGGCTTTTGCCGGCACCGACACTCCCGCAGCCCCCACTGACGTGAAGTTTGAGGCAGAAGAGCAAGGAGCGGTCCGCCTCACGTGGAATGCCGCCAAAGGCTTGCACGACGGATGGCTGGGCAGCGTTCGTTACGATGTGGCGCGCATCTCCGGCGAAGACACAGTCTGGGTGGGCAAGGACATCACTGCCACAACCTTTGAGGAACAGATTGCACAGGCCAAACTCAAGGCCTACAGATACGGTGTAGTGGCAAAGAACGAGAAAGGCATCAGCGCCATCGCCCTGAGCAATGAGCAACTGCTAGGCAATGCCTTCGAGGTGCCCTACTTCTGCGACTTCGACAACAGCCTCGAACTCTACACCGTCATCGACGCCAACAACGACGGTGCCACCTGGAACTGGGATGCGCCTACTAAGTCGGCCGCCTACCACTGGAGCACTACCGGTCCTGGCGATGACTGGCTCATCACTCCGCCCCTCCACCTCATGGCCGGAAAGAACTATAAGGTAAGCTTCAAGGCCCGGAGTACCAACGGGGCGCTCTACCCCGAAAAACTGGAGGCACTCTGGGGCACGGGCAACTCGCCCGAACAGCTCACCGAAAGTCTCCTCCCGCTGACCGTGCTCGACAAGGAAGGATATGAACAGTTTGAGAAAGTCATCCAGCCCACAGTCGAAGGAAAATATTACTTAGGCTTCCACGCCGTGTCGGATGCCTCGATGTATTATCTCTACCTCGACTCCATCTATGTAGAGGATGCTCCCGACGCCAAATCCCCCGGTCCCGTGACCAATCTCAAGGCCGTAGGTGACCCCACCGGCGAGCTGCAGGCCACCTTGAGCTTTAATGCCCCGACGACCACACTGGGCGGTGAGGCGCTCAGCAGCCTCACGAAGATAGAGGTGCGCAAGGGCGACGACCTCGTGGGCTCTGTAGAGAATCCCTATCCCGGCGATGCTCTGACCGTGACCGACAATAACGCCTCGCAAGGCACCAACTACTATTCGGTCTATGCCTATAATGCCACAGGGGCAGGACCGCGCGCCAGCACTTCTACCTTCGTCGGAGTCGACATGCCCGATATGCCAATCGTTACGGCTACGGACAACACTCAGTCTGTGAAACTCGCATGGCAACCCGTGAAGGGACTCAACGGCGGTGTGGTACAACCTACCAAGACTCGCTATGACATTTTCAACGTGAGTGAGCAGGGCTACGTGAGCGACTCTCTGACATCGGTCATAGGAATCACGGAGTACGACATCACAGGTCTGAGCAACGACGAGGGCAGTCCGCAACGCTACCGCACGTGGGCCGTGCGCTCTGCCAACGGGGCCGGAGAAAGCAACTTCGGCGTAGCTGCCATCGTCGTAGGTAAGCCCTACGAGCTGCCCTTCCATCAAAGTTTCAAGAACGCCACCGATGAGGGATTCTTCATGGGTATCAATCACGGAGAGGGCAATTATCAATGGCAGATTACCAGTGAGGCTTCGGTCGACGACGACGGTGGATCACAGGCTTTCTCGGCCGGCGGCGCTGCCTCTGGCGACGTCTATACAGGCAAGATCACACTGAATGGAGCCAACGACCCGCACCTGCTCTTCTATTATAAGGCTTGGGAGAATCTGCCGGCAACGCTCACGGCTCTGGTCGAGCACAAGGACGGCACGCTGACCGAACTGTTCTCGCGCGACTTCAACCAGGCCACCGACGACGGTTGGACACCCGCCATCGTCAAACTGCCCGAGAGCCTCATCGCCGAGGACTACATCAAGGTGCACTTCAACGTCACCACTACCCAGGGGTTGATGGGACATAAAGTCTATGTCGACAATATCAACATCGTCGATCCCGTCAAGAACGACGCCGCCATCAGCCTGAGTGCTCCTGAGAGCATCAAGAAGGGCCAAACGCTGACGGTGGACATGAACCTGAAGAACAATGGACTCGACGAGCTCGTCAACCCAAGAGTGAAGGTGACAGTGAATGGAGAGAGTCTCGCCGACTCCGCGCTGAACCTCCAACTCGGTCTGCTAGAATCGGCCGTAATCCCCGTAGAGATAGCGACTTCCATCCTCGACGACAACGATCACCTAACCGTGAAAACCGAACTCTTCAACGAGGGCGATCTCGTGGCCGACAACAATACAGCGACTATAGACGTTGTGGCTGTGGCCGCAGAGGTCAACGCTCCCACTGACCTGCATTGTACAAGCCAACAGGGCGGCAACGTCACGCTGGCCTGGACGGCTCCAGAGACCAGTTACCTCAGCAAGACCGACGACTTCGAAAGCTATCAGCCCTGGAGCACCTCTTTCGGCGACTGGACAACCATCGACGTCGATGGCGGTCTCGCTCAAGCCCTGAGTTCCATGGCCACCTATCCTCATCAGGGCGAAGCCTTCGCCTTCATGGACTGGCAGCCGTCTGATCTATTCCAATCGGGCGTTGGCCTAGATCCTCTTTCGGGCACGAAGGCTCTCGTAGGTATCTGTCAGCTCAACGAGTCAAGAACTCAATATGTGGATGCCGACAACTGGCTCATCTCGCCGCACCTGTCGGGCCGGGAGCAGACCATCTCGTTCTGGGTGAACAACTTCCCACAGCAGGGCTATGGCACCGAAACGTTCCAAGTATGGACCTCAACGACCAACACTGACAAAACCAGTTTCCAAATGATAGGTTCCGACTACACGCAGTCGACCGGACAATGGACGAAGATTGAGGTACAACTGCCCGAAGGTACTACCTACTTCGCTATCCGGCAGAACACGTCGGCCAGCCAAGCCTTCATCTTCATGCTCGACGACATCAGCTTCGAGGTCGCCAATTGCGCCAGCAGCTATCGTATCTATCGTGAGGAAAACCTCATCGGCAGCACTACGGCAACCACCTTCACCGACCAAGGCGTAGCCGACGGCAATCACAACTATGCAGTCACGGCGGTCTATCCTGACGGCTCAGAGTCGGAGCCTGCCGTACTGAGAGTCGTAACCGGCATCGGACAGACAGAAATAACCAAGACAGTTCCGTTTGATGTCTATTCCACCACGGGCGTCCTAATCAGGCAAAATGCCACAACCCTCAATGATCTGCCAAAGGGAGTCTACATCATCGGCGGCAAGAAGGTCGTCATCAAATAGCCTCATTTCTCCATCATAACACATCCCCACCCTGCCCAATGCGTGGCCGGGTGGGGCTTTTCTCTTTTCGATAGAGCTTATTTTCACCGTATGGATTTCTTATTTGCCTTTTGAATAGTGGTCAGTTCTTCCATTGGATAATGCACTCTGCAATTTCGCCTTCCGTCAAAGTCTGCCGTCATCGCAACACTAGGTATTTACGTTGATCGCCTTCCCCACTTACATTCTACAATATGTGAATATCGTACTTGATTTCCATTGATTCTTTGATTTCTTAGGTTAAAAACACTCTCTTCTTGTTGAGCGGCACGTGCCAACAATCATTATTTTAAAGATATTACCTTGCTTTTACCGTATGAAAGGTAGGCAGTAGGTTGGAATGAGAATGAATTGAATCGGAAGACATTCTGTCATTCATGAGGAGTTTCTTTTTCAGTCTGATATAGTCAGAATTACTTTTCTTGTCTTTCCGTTTGTTGTCCATGTCTATCAGATAGAAAATCTTATTATAACCCAAGCGGATAGATTCTTCTATGGTTCGCTGAAGCTCCCGAAGGCTGGTGTTCTTTGGAGAACTTGGCTTCACATTCTGAAATTGGCGGTATCTATCCTTCAGAGAGTTGAGATAATAGAACTCCGTTGGGCCTTCACCTATTATAACTGTTGTTGTCCTTTGTCTTACCATAAACTTAATCCTATTGAATAAAAGGTGAACCCAACTCGGGTTTGGACCCTAGACGTCCTATACGATAGCTGTTATAAAGGGAGAGATTCTTATGCAGGCCGAAATCGTCTGCACGTCTGTATTCCGAGGCTGCCGTATCGTGAGATTTTTCCACGAACCATACGAGTTGACGATGTTCGTTGATAAAATCTTCAGCCAGAAGTTCTGTCTCTTGCGAAATAAAGATCAATTGTGAGCCTTCCGTATTGTACATCAGCACATTGATATAGTAGAGCAACAGATCAAAGTGAAGATGCTCGCCAAGCTCATCAAGCAAGCATATCTGTGGCTGAAGAATCATGTCGTAAAGGAAGCGGAGGTCAGAGAGATAGCGCAGAGTACCGGCTGACTGGGTATCATCGGGCAACTCAAAGCTGTCGCTCTTGGTTGTGCTCTCAAAGACGACTTTCTCCTGATCGCCATCTGTGAGGATATGGAAGTCAGTAATGTTGAAATCGGCCTTCTTGAGCATTTGCAGATAATACATTTTGCGTTTGTTGTCATCCTCCACTTTATGAAATAGTTCTGGAAGGGTGGAAATACGGTCTTCGCTCTTTATATGAGCCTTTATCCATTGGTACAGTTCTGCTAGAGGCTTGGCATCCTCACCAAGCGCTACTTTACCGAAAGTGGGCAAGACTGTGTGGTTGTTGAGCGTATTCTGCCGGATGGTATTCGCGCTTTTTGTTCTGATGCCAAGACTGGGGCCAAACTTGATGACAGCCTGTACGTCGCTCCCTGAAAAATCCCTCTCATAAAACAGGGATCGGGAACGCTTGGGGGTAATAGTCAAGTTGCTCACGGATGATACGGGTCCGGCTGTACTCAATCTCATAATCATACCTTATCTGATTGGCATAAAAAGATACAAACATTCGGGTAGGTTTGTCGGATGACAGAGCAAAGGGCATACCCGCCTTGACCTTTTCATCTCTGGATGTCCGAGGCGTTACCAGTAATGAGAAGGCGTCACGCATGGCTTTAAGCATATTCGATTTGCCTGAGGCGTTGGCGCCAAAGAGAACGCCCAACTTGTTAATCTTCACGCCCGGTGATACTTCCGTGCATAGCCATTCTTCCTTCTTAGGGGATGCCGTAAAGTCCATCTCCTGACGTTCACGAATAGAAGAATAGTTTTCTACCCAAAATCTTCTTATCATAAGGCCAAATTTTCAATATTTAAATCATTTTCGTAAGTTTTCTACAAAAATAGCTGAAATATTTTAAGAAAACAAGAAAATAACTTTTTTTGCTGAACTTGTTAATATCGTCTGTTAATTAGCAGTCTCAAATGCCAATATTTTATACACCCGCAGACTTATACTGTCGAGATTATATACACCTTAACAGATAATCCACTACAGACGACGAGCCTAGCCGTCACCCACTTTCAGAAGACTAGCATTCAGCAGTCTCATCCTCACCGCACTTTTTGAAACATTGAAAGTGCCTGATAAAGAACTTACGATTATTTCCACATCACGTATATTGCAAGGTTGATTGTCAAGATACAGTCTACCAGTTGTAATGGCATACTTGCTGAACAACTTGGTCACTTCATATAAAAACTTGACTTGAGGCATAAGCAAATAGGACGCGAACAGATTTGCTTGCAACTCCATTCGCTTAATGATTTGTTCCGGCAAAACGTTCAACGTACTGTCGTCATATTCCTCAATTTCATTCAGTTTGCCAAGAAGTATATCCTTGTGCAAATACAGATGGCCTATTTCATGTGCCAAGGTAAAATTTCTCCTATGAGTGTCTTTGACGTCTTCATTTGACAAAGTAATCAAGCCGTCTCTGATAGACAAATATCCATATAGCCCTTTGGCCATGAACAGGTCATCCCGATTATATCACATTTTGAATTATATGAGAATAAAATTTGCTCTTAAAAATTTGGATTATTGAAGAACAAAGTCTATATTTGTAGAAAAATTACAAATATCGTCATTAAAACATGATTATTCAATTTTCTATCTCCAATTATCTATCCTTCAGAGAGCCTGCAACACTTTCCCTTGCAGCTACATCTTTGAAGGAACCGGAGGCTGAATCCAACGGTGCCTCCTTCCAATTGGATGGCATTAACCTCCGGCTATTGAAGAGTGCAGTGATATTTGGAGCTAATGCTTCGGGTAAATCGAACTTCATCAAGGCTCTTTATTTCTTCAAGGACTTTGTATGCAATTCGTTCAAGGGGTTACAGTCAGATGAACGCATCTCCGTTGAGCCTTATCGTCTGAACGCAGCCTCTGCAAAAGAGCCCTGCATGATGGAGATGGTGTTTGTTGTTGACAGTAGCATCTTCCGATATGGCTTTGAGGTAACACCGACTGCCGTATGCAAGGAGTGGCTGTACAAAAAGGCATGCAAGCCACGATCCAAGGAGATAGAGCTCTTCTATAGGGACAATGGGCAGTTCGAAGTTCATGCTAGATACTCCCGGGCCCAGGAACTTGTCAACAAGAAAATGATTCGGAACAATGCTTTACTCCTCTCCACACTTGCACAGTTTAATGACCCGACCGCGGTAAGTCTCATCCGTTGGATGGGCGAGACTGAGTGTCTAACTGAACATGATGAGGCTGACATTTGGAAAAATGCACTCAGACACCTTGATGACCCTGACATGAGACGGCGCATTGTATCCTTCTCTAAATTTGCGGACCTTGGTCTTGATGACATCGAGAAGATCAACAATCGCCTTGTGAGCACCCATGCCCAGTATGACAATGAAGGCAACAAGACAAGTAATATCTCTTTTCCCTTCGAGGAGAATGAGTCGGAAGGTACATTGAAGTATTTTGCTATTGCCTACCCCATACTTCATGCCCTTGACACGGGTACGAGACTTGTCATAGATGAGCTGGGGGCCAAGCTTCATCCTCTGCTGCTTGAGCACATTGTCGGTCTCTTCAACAACAACAGGACAAATCCCCGAAATGCGCAGCTGATATTTACAACTCACGACTCCAACCTCCTCAGTTCCCATATTTTCCGCCGTGACCAGATATGGTTCACGCAGAAAGACATTTATGGAGCATCACGGCTTTTCTCCCTCGCAGAGTACAAGGTACGGAACAATGCCCCTTTTGAGCGTGATTATCTTTCAGGCAAATTCGGCGCTACACCCATCATTGGCAACCCTAACTACGCATTGCAAAATCTGAGCTATGAGCAGCATTAACCACAGAATAGACAGGGGATATGGCCGTAAAAGCGGGTTGCGGCCAGTTAAGCAGTCCTTTCTAATCATTACGGAGGGAGTGAATACCGAGCCCGACTACTTCACGTCTTTCAGACTGACATCTGCAAGCATTCAGGTCATAGGGGAAGGTATGAGCTGCATGTCACTGGTGAGGAAGGCTATAAGCATCAGGGATAACCTCAGGAAAAGAGGACGCTCGTATGACCAGAACTGGGTGGTATTCGACAAGGATGACAATCCGGACAAGACATTCAACGATGCCATCACGCTGGCACGCAAGGAGAACTTCCATGTCGCATACAGCAACCAGGCCTTTGAATATTGGTTCCTGCTTCATTTCAAGAAATACAAGGGATGTTTTACTCGCATCCAGATGAACAAGATGCTGGGCAAGATACTCGGTGAGAGTTACTCAAAGAAGTCAGGACAGGCAGCAACGCTGTATATCCGTCTTCTACCATTACAGCAAGATGCCATAAAAAGGGCAAAAGAGATATTCAAGGAAATGTCGCTTGGAAATCCCGCAAAAGAAGAATCCTCAACGACTGTATTCCAACTTGTTGAGCAACTGAACAAATTTCTTTAGTAGCATAAACTATACATGGTTTTGAGCCATAAAAAGTAATCACCCCCGACCAACTGAAAAAGCGGAAGAACCAAAAATAGTCTATTTGCTAACACGTTACACAATGTCTGAAAGTTATCGCAAAATGTCAATGAATTTGCAAATGGATAGCAAGCTGAAAGAATATAATAACATTCTATATTCTATAGAGTAACAATAAGTAAGTGATAATCCTACACTAATATACCAGTTATCTCGAATTTCACACTTGGGTGTCTCAAAATAGGAAAACAGGAAAGATACACATTTTCTGAACGCTATCCAAATCCTTTAGTAAATATTAAGGAAACGGCATGTCTTGGCTACACAAGTAGTGCACGGTGCAAGCACTATATATATGTGTCTTGCACCGTGCACTACATAGTGTAGGATCCAATAAGCATCAATGAAGCTTCAAATACCCACACCAAACGTAATTGACAGCAGGGAATTAATATCAGGGATGTTCTAAAAATTAATTTGTTGATAATCAGTAATTTATACTGTTATGTGCAGATTTTTTTGCACCTTTGCTGTATACAAAGTATAATCATGAAGAAAATAACCACATACCGCAAGCCGATGCAAGAGAGTCTATTCGAGGAAGAATTCACTCTCGAGGCTTTATCTGCAATGGGCAACCCACTGGAGCAAGTTTCGGCTCTCGTAGATTTTGAGATTTTCCGTCCAAC
This sequence comes from uncultured Prevotella sp., assembly GCA_900322095.1. GTDB lineage: Bacteria > Bacteroidota > Bacteroidia > Bacteroidales > Bacteroidaceae > Prevotella. The sequence goes on along the minus strand of ONYS01000047.1, from coordinate 1,623 downwards.
ACTTGAAAAGACACTCCTCACAGAGGAATGCAAGTCTGCTGCGGGGCGTAAGCCGATAGATGTTGTTCTCATGTTCAAAGTCATATTTCTACAGCGTTATTATGGCTTGGGCGACCATCAGATAGAGTTTCAGATAATCGACCGCACCAGTTTCCGGAAGTTTTCTTGGCATTCATACAGTTCGTGAGGTTCCTGACGAAAAGACCGTTTGGTTATGCAAGGACAGACTAACGAAGGCCGGAGTGTTCGAGAGCCTGTTTGATGATTTTCGCAAGGTGCTAGATAGCAAGGGCCTCAGTTTCAATGAGGGCAAGATAATAGATGCCACATTCGTGGAGGCTCCCAAGCAGCACAACTCTCGTGAAGAGAACGCCACCATCAAGAAAGGGGAAGGCGATACTCTTTGGAATGACAATCCTCACAAGAAGAGTCATAAGGACATTGATGCCCGCTGGACCAAGAAGAGAGGCGAAAAGCACTATGGCTACAAGGGGCATGTCAAGGTGGACAAGAAGTCGAAACTTGTCGAGTCTCTACAAACGACTGATGCCAGCGTACATGACTCAAATGTCATAGAGCAACTCATCACAGAGGATGATAAAGGTCAGCGCCTATATCTTGATGCCGGATACGTGGGTAAGGAAGACGTAGTCAAGAGATGCGGGATGCGTCCTGTTATCTGTGAGAAAGGGTACCGAAACCATCCGTTGACCAAGAAGCAGAAAAGACGGAACTGCAAGAGATCGAAGAGAAGATGCCGCATAGAGCATGTCTTCGGCTTTATTGAAGGAGCCATGCATGGTTCTTTGGTTAGATCCATCGGTATCGTTAGAGCCTCTGCAAATTTCGCTCTCACCTGTCTTACATACAACATCTTTAGATACGTACAAATCAACAAGTATCAGCCACAGCTTCTATCTTGTAAGGAATAACTGTGTCTTAACGTAAAAAACAGCATGTCAAATGAGTGGATAAAGTATCTCTATAGCTAGCGAAGGTCTCCTTTGAGACCGATGCTCTGCAAAACTGAGTTCTAGCGGAGTCGCTTCCACTCAAAAATATGAATTAATAGAACTTACCATCATTCTATTCCTAGTAACTTGAACATTTGCCCGATTTCAGAATAAGTTCAGTCGCGGACACGGCGGGAAATTCGTCTTTAGTAAACACCTCGCTCATTATGCAGGCTCATCGAACTTCCCAGTCCGACACTCGTCCCGTCTCTGAGGAGAACGAGCAGCCGATGCGGTAAAGTTTGCGTGGGTCGTGGGCGTAGGGCGCGGCGTAACCCTTCTCTTCTATTTGAGCTATTGCCTCACTGGCTGGGTGGTCGAGCTTGAACTCGAAAATGTAGATGTAGTGGGGAGTCTCCAATACGAGGTCGGCAATACCGTCGGAGTCAGGCTTCTCATTGAGTACGTTGAAGTCCCGACCGCCTATGAGACGAAGGAGAAAGAACACTACCATGTGAAATTCCTTCTCGTAGCTCTTCTTTGAGTTGTCCACCCGCACGTTGAAGGGAATGGAAGCGATGAAGTCTACTAGCATGTCGTGGAATTTGTCAATCTGGCCCTTCTTGAGCGCAAGGCCGGCATCGATAACAAACGATTCTGTCACGTCCTG
>ONYS01000189.1 GCA_900322095.1 uncultured Prevotella sp. | reverse complement strand
GCTGGTACTGACCCAATAGATGTCGCCGTAATATGTAGAGGATGAGCCACTGACGTTTCCCACTGGGATGACATCCATGTATTTACCATGCGCAACTGCCTCTATCCACATGCCATTGTATGTTGAGCCCTTGACCATGCGGAACGTGCCATCCGGCATTCTGATACGCCATTTGCCTTGGTTGCCGTTGTCATTGGGGAGATCGACGTTGTCCATCATGTCATACTTATGACCATAAATATCCTCATAACCGAGGCAGCAGATATTGTTCACCTGCGTGACGCTTGCTCCTCCATATTCATCCTTGCTCCTATACCATGCATACTCATGAACAAGATTGTCGCTGAGGCTGTTGGTTACATTGGCATTCACGCTTTTCGCCTCCTCGTAGCCGATGGTGTCAGTCATACCCATATCTGCGGTTCCGCCAGTTGTGCGCATATTGGTGTGAGAGCCAGCACCACACTGTTCCTGGGCATTTCTGCGCCCATACTTGGCATAGAACAGATTGGCGATACGGGAATGCATCTGTGCGTCTATCTGTTGCATGCCGCGCTGCACGCTGTAATAATGAAAGTCCGTCCATGTCATGTTTGACGTGGTGCTGCCACCGCTTATCACAGCACGCAGCTTAGAGCCAATGGCTGTTGAACCCACCACAGCACACAAATGCTCATCGTCTGCCACCCAATCTGGTTCCATGTCCTCTATCCGGCTGCTGTTGCTAAGTACCACTTTATCAAACTCAGCCGTGTTGAGGATGGTGAAGTGGAGTGCGGTCGCACCATCCGGGATGTCCTTGATGATATACATTCCCGGCTCGAAGTTGTTTGTGATGGTCGGAACAACCACGGAACTGAGCACCTTACCCGTACTGTCCACAAAAACTGCTCCCACAAGGTTCGTTCCTGGTACACTTGGGAAGCGAACACGCTTATAGCCGGAAACCACGACCTTGCAGACACTATATGACGAGTCGTTTGTGTAGGAATTGGCCAGCGTTTCCTTGTTTGCCATTATCTTGCGGCCTTTCAGGATGCCACTTTCCTGCGCACCAATATCCTCCAGCGTAAGCACAGAGGCCACAGGGCGCTCCGGCTCGTGCTCCCGGTCATTGCTGCTGTAACAGCTGTAATGCTTACCGTTAAGGTAGTCGTTAATACCTTTGCACCAGAAAAACGGCTCATACATCATCCAGTCGCCCTCGCTTCCGTCCAGCTTTGCCTCCGTCCCATCCGCATACTTACGGCTGTTCTCGTCATCAAGAGGATAGTAGGTCATTTCTCCGTCTGGATTGTTTACGGTGATGTCCTGCCCTGCCATGTTGATAGTAGTTGTCGTTGGCTTTTTCGTTACCTTGGCCAATACGCGATGGCGTTGGGATAGAATCTTCAGAATATGGCCATTGGGCTTGTACGTACTGCCGGAGGCATAACCGGTTCCATTGTCAAGGTTGGTGACGTTTGCATCATCGGCCACAGAGTCGTCAAATTCTATCATCGTATATTCAGGCTGCTTGATATTGAGCTCCGGGAAGTGCGCGGTGTACTTGGCATACTCTTCCTCATCCATGTAGTGCGTGAGGTGTACCGTCCCTACGAGGGCGCAGGTCTCGGTGGCGTTGCCGTCTGCGTCGATGCAGCCCATGGACATGAATTTTGAGAGCCATGTTCCGTCATCACTCTTGCTGATGCCCGTCACACGGAGCCGTGCCACGTTAGAGCATCGTGCCAACAGTGTCTCCCAGTTGATGTTCGGACAACCGTCCACGATGAGGGTCTTCACGTTTGCATAGCTTTCAAGGCTCAGTCCGTCGGTCGTCAGCTTGCTGAGGTATTCAAGGCGCAACACGGTCAGCGTACCGGGCAGCATGGCTTCTGTCAAAGGAGAGCCTTTGGCGAAGCTTATGCTCTTCACCTGTGTGCCGCGGGCGTCAAGGTATTGCAGTTTGGGCTGCGTGGTGAAGTCCAGCTCGGTCGAGGTGCTGCCGCCGGTTTTTGCCTGCTGCTGGTTGCGAAGGTTCACGGTTCTCAGCTGTTGACAGGTGCCTATACTGAGCCACCAGCCTGTGCTGCCACCAGTACCCGACTGCATGTTCAATTCTCTCAGCGCGGTACACTTTCCAAGGTCGAAACCATTCTTCAGATGGTCGGCAGCACCGCTCATGTCAAGCGTCTGCATGCGGCTCGCACCGTATATTCTCAACGGGTCGTTCACGGTGTATGCGCCCTTAATCTCCAGCGTTGCCGTCTTGCCTGCCTCCACGATGCCCGTGTTGGCAAGATTAGGACTGTTGTTCGTGCCGTAGCCGAAGGCATATACCTCACCGGCAGTAAGCCTAACTGTGTCAGCCGTATCAGCAGATGTCCTCGACATATAGAGGTCAATGTTGTCCGATGTAAAACTGCTCGTTCCATACTTGGCATCGAGCAGGGCATAGCGGTTGCGGATGAAGTAGGTCAGAAATGCCTTGTTGTTGCCTTGCAGAGCATAAATGAACGGCCACTTCTTGCCGTAGGTCTCCACCATGGCCGGTTTGATATATTTCAGATATCCGCTCTTGTTGTAGGCTCTGTCGCTCCAGTTTCCCATCTGCTCAACGGTCAGCATGGACAGCACCCTGTCAGGGGTCATCTTGGCTCTGAAATTGGCGGCACACCGTCTAAGGTCATCCTGAAGGTTGGCAAGCACAAGATTCCACAGCCAGCTCTCCCTGCCCTCGAAGGCATACTTCGAAGCCTCTGCGTCATAGGTGTCCCGGTCGATGGTATAATCATAGGCGAGGAAGCAGTCGTTGCGTTTGCCATACTGAGTATCGCCGTCATAATAGGTGATGTACCATATCTTGCCGTCCCAGGTTCTGAGCAGCATGTTCTTGGCGCGCTGGTCTACGCTTGCCCCATAGTCTGTATAGATGTAATACGTGAGCAGGAAGTCTTTATTGAAATACTGTTCTACCTCTGTGGCGAACTTCTCACTCTTGAACGTAGTGAGGTCATCGGCATTCGCACCCTCCGGCACGCACGACCTGATCCATCCGAATAGGCGTTTCAGCGCACTTTGCTGCGCCTCGTTCAGTCCCGCCCACTTCACGTCGTCCGGCACGTTGGTCTCAAGACCGGCATCGAAGTTGGCGATGAGGTCCTCATCACTGCTGCTCTGGAACAGGCAGGTCTTCTCACCGTTGTTCAGCGTCTCCAGCGTGAGCGGGCAGTAACAGCTTTCCGCTCTTGGATTTTTCGTTGTTGAGGTTATACTGTCCGTAATACGTACTCTCACCGTCAACGGTCTCCGCACTGAATATGTCGATCGGGTAGCCGTCGATGGCCGTGCGTATGGTCACGGCCGACATATTCTTCCCGGCTTGCTCATATTGGTAGCGCTGCGGAGGTGTCAGAAGCCCAAGTTCCTTCATCACTTCGTTGAACAGCTTCGCACCGCCGGTGTTGAGGCTCATAGACGAATCGCTGTAGTCGCTCTTGGCGCACAGCAATCCCATGGCTATGCCGCCGGGTCTCAGAGCATAGGCTTTCTTCTCCACCGGCTGACCGTTTATCTCCATGCTGAGGCCAGTGCCGCCCTTTGACAGGTAGATGCGGATATTCTTGCTGGGATATTTCGTCGAGCTCGTGCCTTGAATGCGGATGTAGCAGTCGTGAAGCACAAAGTCATATTGCTTGCCGAACGGACTGTAAAAGTAGATGTCGGCCAGAAAGTCGGTCTTTTTGTTGTTCGTCTCGTTCACCTCGTCAAGGCCGCCTTTCCTCACGATGCGCATCACGCCCTTGCCCTTGGCCCGGAGTTTGTCAATGTCCACGTTGCCTGTCTCGCCGATGATGTCATTCTCGCTCCACAGCTCCATCATCTCGTCGGCCGACGTGGAGTCCACCATGCGGTTCTCCAGCTCCTCGTCGTCAGTCAGCGCACGG
>ONYS01000140.1 GCA_900322095.1 uncultured Prevotella sp. | reverse complement strand
GTAGCAAAGGCGGTCTGCGTCGCGTGTATACCGAGATAGAGAAACTAAAGATGACGCAGGGATGAGCAAGCGTGCATACAGCGTTCGTGACATCGAGGCTAAGAAATGGGTGACGCTGCCGTGGGGCGAGAAATGGAGCTCCCCCTTTGGTTATCCAGCCGACAACGCCCGTTGGTTCATCAGCGGTGCGAGCGCGAGCGGCAAGAGCTCCTTTGTGATGCAGCTGGCCAAGGAGCTTTGCAACTATGGCAGGGTGCTTTACATGAGCTACGAGGAGGGCGTGAACCAGAGCTTCCAGCGTCGGCTGGGCTATCTCCACATGGACGAGGTGCAAGGGAGGTTCCGTGTAGCGATGGGCGACACATGGGATGAGCTTGTTGCCCGTTTGAAGAAGCCGAAGAGCGCGAAGTTCATCATCATTGACTCGTTTCAGGTAGCCCCCTGGGACTATCCCGAGGCAGTAAAGCTCATGGAGACCTTCCCAAAGCGCTGCTTCATCTGGATCAGCCAGGAGAAGAAGAGCCAGCCGTTAGGCGGCGGTGCGGTGCGACTGAAATACATCTGCGACATGAAGGTGCGGGTCGTGGGCTACAAGGCGTACTGCCAGGGGCGTAGCATCGGCGAGGCCGGTAGCTACTTCACCGTGTGGGAGGAAGGCATACTGAAGACCAGCAACCAGATATAACTGCGGAGAGGGCCGCTGCCCAGCAGCGGCATACAGAACCCAGCGACGGGAAGCGACGGGGCCACGGCACAGCCGCGGCAAACCGGACGGCTGACGCACAAGAGGAAAACGCCGGGAGATATTTATTAACTAAAACGATAACGGATATGGACGAAGTGATTGAGAAAATAGTTGCTGAGGCGAAAAAGCAAGTATCGGAGTTTGGTTACAGCGACCAATGGCAGATACTGAGTGAGGCATCTCAGCGACTTGAAGACTTGGGGCATGAGGCCCTGAAGCTTGAGTATATGATAGAAGACATGGAAGGAGGTGAGGAATGAGTGAGGAAAGCAGAATGATAACGGTGCGCGCCCCTCACGGACACATCACCCACGAGCGTTTGGTGCTTCATGGCCTCCGCTGCGGCTACTGCCAGGGCAACGGCTGGTTCTGGGGGCTCGACGAGATTGGCGAGAGTGTGAAGGAACCCTGCCCGATATGCAAGGGCCGGAAGACGGTAGAGGCCGAGGTGAGGATAGAATGGAAAGCGGAGGATGGCGCGGGGGTGTAACCCCGCGAACAGAACTGGAGGGTATAGAGACGACAGAAGCAAGGGCCGCTGCACAGCAGCGGCGTACAGAAACCAGCACGATATAGACATGATAGAAACAAGTAACCATCAACAATTAAGATTATGAGTAACATTTTAGAGAATTTGAAGAAGCGTCTGCAGGTGTGGCATGAGGAACGTGCTGCCCGCATGGAAGCCGCCCGCCAAGCGGAGCTTGACGAGGCGTCCCGCCGAGAGGTGAATGTGATGGAGTTTAACGGCGCACTCTACTTGAGCGTAAGCGGTGTGCCTTTGTTGGGCATCGGCGACATTTCGGGCGACCTGCCGAGTGCCGTGCAGGCAGCCCGTGAGAACTATAAAGACTGGAAGGAGGAGAAGCTATGGGAACGGAGAGGAACTACGCACGCTTTTACGCTCTTCTGAAGAAGATGCCGTATGCCGACAAAGCGACGCTCGTGGAGCAATACACTCATGGCAGGACGACCCACCTTCACGAGACGACGGCGAGCGAGTACCGCACGATGTGCGACGAGATGGAACGCGTGACGGGGTATGCCGAGCGCAGGAAAGCCCTGCAAGCCAAGCTGAGGAAGAAGCGCAGCGCCTGTCTGCGTCTGATGCAACAGCTTGGGGTGAACACGACAGACTGGCCGACGGTGGACAACTTCTGCCGTAACCCCCGAGTATCTGGCAAGCGTTTCGCCCAGCTGGACGAAGAAGAGCTTGGCACCTTGCAGGTGAAGCTTCGGATGATCCAGAAACACGGCGGTCTGAAATCCCGGCCGAAAGCGCAGCCCAAGCCGGAGCAAACCACGATATACATTCCCTTAGGCGGAGACACCGCCGAGGCATAAACAATAACCCATTAAAAACAAAGAACAATGGCAAAACGAGTTAAGAAAATCATCATTACCGGCGTGACGCGCGAAGCCGCCGACGAAGCCTTCGCGAAGTATGCCAAGGCCGATGCGGAGAGCGCGAAGATAACGGCCGACATCGAGCTTCAGTGCGCCAAGATCCGCGAGAAGTACGCCGGCCGCCTGGCCGAGCTGGACGCCGCGAAGACGGTAGCCTTCGACACCCTTCAGAGCTTCGCCACAGAGAACCAGGCCGAGCTGTTCTCGAAGAAGAAGAGCCTTGACATGGCCCACGGCGTGATAGGCTTCAGGACCGGCACGCCGAAGCTGAAGACGCTGAAGGGCTTCACGTGGGCGAGCGCGCTTCAGCTTGTGAAGGAGTTTCTTCCGGGCTATGTACGCAAGACCGAAGAGGTGGCCAAGGACAAGCTGCTTGCCGACCGCGACATGGATGTGAGCGTGAAGGACGGTGCAGGCGAGGTGAAGCTGAGCCAGGAGATGACTCGCTGCGGCATCCAAGTGGTGCAGGACGAGACCTTCTATGTGGAACCTAAGAAGGAGGAGACGGCATGAAACGCAAGGTGATACGTCCTGAGAAAGTGGCGCTGTGCCGTCTGTGTAAAGGCACGGGCACAGTTCCGGGCAAAGACAAGCATGGGCGCTCCCTGCTTCGCGTCTGCCCGCAGTGTGAGGGCAGCGGCCGAGTGAAGGTGAGCGGCGTGATGGAATTTGACATTCAACCCTACAAGGAGAAATAGCGAGCAATGAAGAATCGTCGTGGAGTAAGTTATCAGAAACGTGTGGAGGAGATCAACCGGATATACGACCACTGGGCCAAGCGCGGCGTATCGAACCGCGAGATATGGCGTCGGTACGTATATCCCCGCTATGCCATCAGCGAGCGCACGTTCTATAACATACTCAACGCGAGCGCAGAATCCAAGAACGTGATAGCTGACGACTGCCGTCAGCTATTGCTGTTCAAGGATGAGGACTTTGAGTAAGTGGCCGCTGCAGAGCAGCGGCTTACAGAACCAAGCGACGGCCTGTAAGCCGCCGAACAGAACGTAGCAAGGACTGATTATGGCAAGCGACATGGAACGAGGCCTTCAACAGGTCATCAGGAACATACTGAAAGACATCAAGGTGGAGCTTGGCGACGAGTTTGACAGGAACTTTGAGCGTCAGGGCTTCTTTTCGGAGAAGTGGCAGCGCAGGAAGAGCCCGACTCGACCTGGCGGTGCGATACTTGTAGATACGGGCAAGCTTCGCAGGAGCATCAAGAGCACGAGCACGTCGGACAGCATTGTGTTTTCGAGCGACCTGCCCTACGCCTCCATCCACAACGAGGGCGGTGAGATTAAGGTAACGCGGAAGATGAAGGCCTACTTTTGGCACAAATACTACGAGGCCACCGGTTCCTTCAGCCGCAAGAAGAACGGAGAGCCAAGGAAGGACAAGCGGACTGTACAGCTGAGCACAGAGGCCGCTTTCTGGAAATACCTCGCACTGATGAAGGAGGGCAGCAGCATCAAGATACCGAAGCGTCAGTTCTTAGGCGCGTCTCCTGAGGTGGAGCAGGCCGTGAGGGAAATCATTGAAGAGAATTTAGGAGAATATTTCAACGACGTAAAACTGAAATAATCATGATGAGAGAAGAATTGTTTGAAGCCATCAAAAGAGCCATGGCTGATACAGAAGTGAAACATATAGACTTGTGGAATCACAACGTAGAGTTTTTGGAGCAGGAGGATGCGTGGCCCATGCCGGCATTGTTTGTGGAATTCGGTGCCATCAGCTGGGAGCCCGTTTCGGGTCTTCATCTTCGCGGCACAGGTGAGGTTCGCCTTCATCTTGTAACGAACTGGAGCGAGGGCGGCTATGAAGCTGCTTTTGCCTTGTGCAGCGAGGTGAGCGTACGTGCTTGCGGTCTGAGCGGTAAGTGGTTTGACCATCTGCGTCTTCTACGCACGGAGACGAACCACAATCATGAAGAGATACTGGAGAACATCGACACGTACAGCGTGCGTTATTTGCGCTATGGCGGATAGCGGTTATAGAAGCTATAGCAGCCATAGACGCGATAGAAGAAGCCCCGACGGATGATTTACCGCCGGGGCTTTGTTGTGCCAACACGAGGCAGCGAAAGACCTCAGACGGCATTCTTCTTGAAAAGCATCATATCGGTATATGAGGAACTGTAGTTCATGTGCTGGTTGAACACCCTCAGCTCAGCACCCTTGAATGGATTTCCTAAGCCGGGATTGCGCCCCATCCATTCACATAATTCAAGGATGGACGATTTGTTGGAGGTGAAATATACGAATGAATGCCCTTCAAGCACCTTGATGACATCGAGATAGTCGGTCATGCCCCAATACATGTTGTAAGTGGAGACATCGGTGGAGAGGTATGGCGGATCAACGAGAAAAACCACTCCAGGGCGATCTTTGTATTGACGGACGAGTTCCTTGTAATCACAGGAAGTGATTTCAAGACCATGAAGATAGTCGTCGCACACTGGGTAGTCGTTCTTTCGGATATTGTTATAAAGAGCTTCTTTTCTCATTCCATCAATGTCCGTCTTGTATTTCATGGAAAACATGAGAGACGAAGACAGCGTGATGAAGTCAACAAAGCCACAGTCCAGTTCTTCCTCGATACGGTCAAATATCATCTCACGCAATGGTTCACGGATTATTTTATGCCTTGGCACGCTGTCGCCCACCATTTTCCTGATGTCGGCAATAAGGTGATTGGTGCGGGGAATGTTGTCTATGCGCCTACGATAATTGTCGAAGTCATTATAAATGACCTTAGAATGTGGTTTGAAGTGCTTTGTAATATGAGAGAGCAGGCCTGAGCCGCCGAAGAGGTCAACGAATGTAGTGCCATCGGAGAACTGATGAAGGACCTTGATAAACTCCTTTGCGAACATTCGTTTCTGGCCGACGAATGGCAGCGGTGCGGAAAGATACAGCTTGCTCATACGTTCAACTCGAATTTAACGTTGTCGTCTCCATCGAGCAGGAGCCGTGTACGCTCCAGGTTGTTCTCGTAGATATGCACATTGCCGATGTTGAGCGTTATGGATTTCAGAGGCAGCTCTATCTGCCTTGCCATGAGATACAGATGGTAGAGGTCGGCTGGCAGTCCAAGGTTGGCATCGCTGCTACGCTGATAAGCCGTCATGACCAATTCGCCCTTCTCTATCTGGAACTGCACCAGACTCAGACACGGGGCTTGGTTGGTCTCCACCCCAGTGGAACCGAGGAACAGCACATAGTTCTTCGAGCTACGTTTCTCGCGGTTGATTTGGCAAATGAGTGGCGGCAGCTTCTTCAGATACGTCGGATAGCTGTTGACGAGTACCGGCCCGCAATAGTCCCACCAGCTGATGCCGGCCTCCCGGTATTTATCAACGTTGCGCTCGCCCTTCATGAAGAGCTGCAGTTCGCTCTTCAGTTTCTTCCTTGCGATGGGATGCCCCTCGAAAATGTCCAGAAGGTCAGCCGGGGTAAGCGTGAGCTTCTCATTGAGCAGGTAGCGTATTGTGCCTTTTTTGTTGGTCTGGGTTCTGCCGCAGGCCAATACCTTTTGCAGAAGTTGATAGTATTTGTTCATATTGTCGTGTTAAAACCACGGCAAAGATAGGAAGCAAGGGACGTAAAGCCATAGGTGCAGACGGCATTCATGCTGCAAGCGGCATGCAGTAGAACGGCACAAGACTACTTATCCCCCCTATGGACATTTCCCCCACACTCAGCCCGGAACCTCTTGATGAGGTCATAGACTTTTCGCTCGCAAACATGGTAACGCTGAGCAAGTACCACTACGATATATGATACCTTCTCGCCTTTTGAACGCATATTTGCATAGTCATTGTATAGTTCCACATAGTCGGCATCTTCAAGCCGGATACCTGCACGGCGTAGATTCTTAATCAATTCCCTGTTAAATTTCAGCACTTCAATTACCGTCATATCCAAAAAATATTTGTACCTTTGCACCGTCTCACTTATTAATAGCGCGTGGCGCACACAATAAAAAACCATCTGCTGGCGACGAGGGTATATGGCCCCCGGTTGTGCCAGTAGATGGTAACTTGTGTTAATTAGTAAGTGAGACGACTATTAACAGGCCGGGGGCTTTTTTTTACCGCCCACCCCCGCGGGCGTAAGTTCAGACAGCGTAATCTTCCATCTTGAAAGCATCCTTGAGTTTCCATCCGTCGGCAATGGTCTTTTGGATAAAGGTCAGTGCTGCGGTGTAGAATGTGCGGAAGTCTTCAAGTTGGCTGAAGACCAAGACAAGTATTAGATTATGAGCCATATTACTGCTGCTAAGGCACCACCGGCAACGGTGAGAAGCCAGTCGTTGAGGTCGAACTTGTTGCCATAGAGTCGATCTCTGAGTTCGAGGCAAGTGGCGGCAACGACGGCGGCATATATGCCGGCATAGGGTGAAGCTGTGAGCCACGAGACGATGAATCCGCCTATGAGGTGCTTGTAGTGGTTGGAATTTTTAATAAAATTGATTATCTGCTTCACTCGGCAATTTGAGCGAGCTCCATTGCTCTCGTTTGCAAGATAATTGAGAAATGCGATAATTTTCTTCACCTCAAATCCGCAACCCTACTAAAGTCTCAGAGCGTTGCGGCCCAAACCGCCAAGAATGCGATTTTTCTAGTTCGGACTGACTTTTTACCATGTGTTG